>DAOUVM010000043.1 GCA_030667645.1 Ardenticatenales bacterium
GAGATGGTGCGCGTCATGCGCGGAGGGATAGCCAGGGCGAAAGATCGAGGGGAGGATACCGGAAGCAGTGAGTGGACGGCCGGCATCATGGAACAAGCGCCGGTGACGGTTTTCATCTTCAATCCAATCGGCGTGCATCCCTGGCAGACACGATCGATTGAGCAGGTGTTCATGGATGTGGTCAACATCCAGTCCATCGGAGCTGCGATTCAGAATATGGTGCTGGCTGCCCAAGACCTGGGCATCGCTTCGTTGTGGATATGCGACGTTTTTGAGGCCTATGAGGAATTGAGAGAATGGTTGGGAGAGGAGAGCCAGATGATAGCGGCCGTGTCGTTTGGATACGCGGATGAAAGTCCAGGAGCCAGGTCGCGCAAGCCGGTCAGTGAGGTGGCGCGGTGGGTGTGAGAATCTCAAATAGATGCCGCGCGCCGAGGCGTCGGCCGAGATGGCGTCTATCAGCTCCCGGTGTCTCCAGCTTTCAGGCTGGTAGTTGAAATCGCGAGGGCTTGACACCGGGTGTTGATCAAAGACGGCCAGCTCCACCCACGAGGTACGCACGGTGATGTCCTTCGGCAAGAGCGGGATTCCAAAGCTGCCGGCCCAGAACTGAAGCAGGCCAACGCCGATGACCAGGACAATGATCGCAACGCGCGGCACAACCCGTCGAATTCCGATGAGACCTATCGCGGTGATTAGAGCGACCACCGGTAGATAGGGTGCCGTATACCGCTGCTCTTTGACCGGCAGCAGGGTGGCCAGGATGTAGGGCACGGCGATGCTCAGGATCAAGACCCAACGACCACGAATCTCCCTCCGGAAGAACGCCGGCAGAGAAACCAGCATCAAGAGCGCGAAAAAGAAGGTTGCTTGATGATTGACTAGCGCCACCCCATAGTAAATGAGCCCCGATAGCGTGTTCCAAGGTGGATGGCCGGCCGTTTCTGCAAAGCCGGTGATGAATTGGCTGATAACAGTCCAATTGTACAGCTCGCTGGGTAGGAAAAAGGGGCTATTCTGTGCGGTGTCCCGAACAGGGAAAAACAGGGCTGTGAAAGGTGGAGACGACCCAACTGAATGCTTGAGGCTGTGGATCGTGGGCCATTCATCCTTCCTTTGATTAACTTCCCCCGCTGCCAACCTCCTCTACCGCGCTAAATCAACCGGAAAGAGGCGCCCGGCTCCGTGCCGGGCGCCTCCCAAAGGATTCGATTGAATCCACGGCTTTTTCCCTCGCCAACACCTACTCGAAGAAAAAGCTCTCCAGAAACGCATTGTACAGACCCCAGTCCTCCTGGCCATCCGTGTGCAGGATCAGGATGCGGAAGAGCTGGTCACCCTTGATGAAAAAGAACTCGTCCTGACCATACGCCATTGAGCTCGCGTTGGTCTTGAGATGGACTGCGGGAACACCGGCTATATCCCCTACAGGGCCGATCTCATCGTGATACCATCCAAAATCGAGAACCCAATCGGCGACGTCGGCGCCGGCCGGAGGGCGGAAGAAAGGGGTATCCAGGTGTTCCACAGTGAGCACGGGCCAGTGTTCGCCACCGGCGGCCGATCCGGCAAACTGGACCAAGTCATCCAGGTTGGCGCCCATCACGGTCGCGCCGCCCGGGTACTGCAGCCCATAGCCAAACATCTCACTCGTGTACGTCTTCCACCCCTCGTAGGAATAATCTGATAGCCGGGCCGGCCCCGTCTCATAGGAGGCGAGGATCTGCAGCAGCATATCTCTCCCCTTTATGAGATAGTCCTCAAACCTGGCCGTGGGTTCGTATCGCGAACCGAACTCGATCTGCGTGCCATCTTCCAACTGAACTCTCATCATCTCGCTGTGGCAATCCAGGGTTTCCCGAGGCGGCGAGCAGGGGGCCATGTTGCCTGTCCACTCGATTCCTTGGGCAGTGTAGGCCTGTCCCGCGATCGTGACCTCCTCGCTCTTTTCCACGGTTTCCCCGGCGCCGAGCCCGGTCAGACCGCACGGGATGTAGCGAAAGCCTTGGTTTGGGGGCGCCGAGATATTCATATAGCCCAACGCATACTCGATCTGCACACACAACTGGTTGCCGTATTGTTCCTGGAGTTGGATCATGAACGCCTCGTCTGTCATTCCCTCCGGCAGTTCCTCAGCGAGGAAACCCACCGGACCCGACGCGGTAATCGTGGCTACAGGCGGTACCCGGAGTTGATAGCCATAGTCCTCGTTGAGGTACTCTATCATGCCATCGTCCGCTTCCGGCCAATCGGGCGCCGGCGGCAGGGCTGCGGAGGGGTTTTCCACCACCTCGAATCGGCTAACTTGAATCTGCGTCCCGTTCCAGTCCGGGATGCCGGCCAGAACCTCTCCCCATACCCGGATGACGGTCTCCGTGTCGCGCAGGCTCTCCAATTGGCTATTGATGTCTGGGTCAGCGCTCCAGATGCCATACCAGATGTCCCAGTCGCCCACGAGGACAAAAGCATCATCTCCGCCTGAGCGTGGGCCCGGGGGACCACTGTAGATGATTCCTTCCCAGCCCTCGACCGGGTCGGGGTCAAAGAAGTCGCCTGGCCCGTCAGAGCGGAGGCGGCTCACAACGAGTTGGCAGCCGCCATAGTCGACCATGGGGCAGCCAAGCGTGCCCCAGAAATGAGCGTATTTGCCGGGCGCTTCCTTGTCACGCAGAGCAACGATTTCGGCCTCAATGGCAGCGTCGGCGCTGGTGATGCCGACCTCGGCCGTCCCTTCGGGCAGCACGACCAGGTAATCGTCGAACTGAGAGCCGGCCGGCGTGCCGGCAATGTAACCGTACCAGGCCACCACACGCTGTTCCGTCTCTTGTCCCGTCTCGTCCGGCGTTGGTACGGTCACAGGGGGCGCATCCTCCATCTCTGGCTGCGGCGGCAAGGCTCCCATGCAGCGGCCGTTGATCTCGGCCGTCCCGGCATTCAGGTCCACCACACAAGCCGGGTTGCAGTTGGGCATATCCATTTCCAGGTCGATCCACCAGGTGCCGGTATCCTCGTTGCAGAATCGCGTCTCTTTGAGCTGCCCGTCTGCCAGACACTCGCTGCTCTCGGCAATCGCGATCGCTTCCTGGTAGCTCATGCTGGCGGCTGTGTTCTTGTCCACACAGACCTCATTGTCGGAAACATCCACGGGAACGGCCGTGGGTACCAGGGTTACCGCCTCGTCCCCTGCACCAAAGGTTGGCGTGCAGGCGTTCAGGGCCAACACGCTCAGAACGGTCACCAATAACAAAGTGGTAAGTTTGCTTTTCATTATCTGTCTCCTTCTTTTCTGATACGGCTTGAATATGAATTCCAATACGGACGATTTGCTGCTCATTTTTCGCTTCCTCTCATTCGATCAATCATTCGCCGTTTCCGCGCCGGCATTGCGCACGGCCGCCAACAACCGTTCCGGCGGGTCCGCCTTGCTGACAAACGCATCCGCCCCGGCCGCCAGCGCTGCTCTGCGCATTTCCGGCCGGCCGCTGAGTGCAATCACACAAACGCTGGGGCACACTCTGCGCAGAGCGAACAGCAGAGAGCCATCTAGCGCCCAGGTTCGGCAACTCCCAGTCCAACAGCACTACGTTGGCGCAGGTCATCTTGACCTGAACCAACAACTCTTGCGCGTCCGCAGCCTCACCCACGATCTGTATCCCTGGCTGTCGTTCCAGCAGCAGTCGCAGGGCGAATCGTGTCTTGGGTCGATCATCGGCTAGCAGAACGCGCATCTCAAGTCTCCTGTCTCAATCTGGATTCAGTGTAAAAGAAAAAGCCCCCACCTGCATCGCGCACCTGGGGAGTCTTGCTGTTGACAACCTGAATGATTTCCATATTGGTCAGATGACCAGTATGCACCATGACTCGACCTGATCCGCACTGAATCTCAACATCATTATGGTATGATCAAGGCACGGCTCAAATCGCCGTTGGCGGCCGTTCTGGGCGATTGGAACCATGTTACCATTGATTGTCCCCAGCTCTCTCTTGGCTGACCACCAATGCGTTCATGGCCGCTGAGACTGTCATTTTCATCGTCACTTTCGCGATCCGCTGCTACCCTTGCCGAATACTCGGGAAGGTTCGATATTGCCTGATCAATGAAAGGATGTCAGATAGGGGAGTACATACACCGACAGGGGATCCGAATTCCGATGATGGAATAGCTATGACTTCTGCAATCCACGAAGAGCCGAGCCCGATGCCGGCCAATTTCCAGCGAAGCAAAGGCGGGCATGGGCAGTCCATCGTCAAGCAGATTGTGGAAGCGCATCAGGGGCAGGTTTGGACTGAGATTGAACTGGGCAAAGGGAGCTGTTTTCGCCTTCGTTTGCCGGTATGGGATTTGTGGGGGTGAAACGAGTATAATTGATGGGAGAACTGCCATATTTGTGCCACATTTTTCTTTTATGATTTGGCTTGAATACCCTCAGCAGCTACATGCCAATTTGACGAGGTGAAACAATGACAAACAGACTGACAAAATCGATTCTCGTGGCTGCGATCGGCCTGGTTCTCGCCGCCTGTGGTTCTGATTCGGGTGATGTGCCATCGCTCAATACAGAGGACACGCAAGTGGCGGAACCCGCCACCGGTGCTGTGGCGGCAAATGCTGCCGATGCCCCTCTCGACGACGAGGCCAAGGTGATGGCCTTCACCCAGTGCATGCGTGACCAGGGAATCGAATATTCGGACCCGGTGGTCGACTCTGATGGGAACGTGCAGGAACCCAAACTCGCCGAGGGTGTCGCAATGACCCGGGAGCAGTTGGAGCAGGCCTACGAGGCGTGCTCCGAGCACCTTGAAGGTATCACCTTTGGCAGAGAAAGAGGCGACCTAACCGAGCAGATCGACCAATTCTTGGCGCTGGCCACCTGTTTGCGCGACAAGGGCTACGATATGGATGATCCCACGGCCGAGACGCTTCAGATCTGGTTAGCCGATTTCCGGGTGGAGTTCGATTGGGACGACCCGGAGGCAATGGAAGCTTACGAAGAATGCAACAGCGCGGATTGAGGGGGAAACGATGAAATGCGAGCACATAACGTTGATTGTGGTGGCTGTGATTGGCGTCCTGGTTCTCGCCGCCTGTGATTCTGACTCTGATGACGTACGATCGCTCAATACAGAGGAGACGCAAGTGGTCGTACCCGCCACTGATTCTGTGGCGGCAGATGCGGCGGACGGCGTCCGCGACAACGAGGCCAGGATGATGGCCTTCACGCAATGCTTGCGTGACCAGGGCTTTGATGTGTTGGATCCGGTGGTCGACTCGGAGGGCAACGTGCAGAAGCCGGAACTCGCCGAGGGTGTCGATCCAAAACGAGAGGATCTTGGGGAAGCCTATGAGGCTTGCTCCGAGCACCTGGGAGGGTTTTCCTTCGAGCGCAAGCGCGTCGACGTGAGTGAACAGGTCGACCAGTTTGTGGCTCTGGCAACTTGTTTGCGCGAAAAGGGGTACGATGTCGATGATCCCACGGCCGAGACGCTTGATCAATGGGGAGCCGTTCTCAAGTTTTCGATAGATTGGGAGGATCCGACGGCGGTAACAGACTATGAAGAATGCAGTGGTGACACGGTTGGGGAGGGAAGCAGAAAATGAGTGATCCAGCAACGCCCTCAAACCGCAACAGTGAATCGCGACGACGTCCCTGGATCTGGACCGGCCTGATTGGGTTGGTTATCGTTGCCGCTGTACTGGCCGCTGTGGTTCTCCGGCCGCAAGATGGCTCTTTTTCCGGGGCCACCGAGGCCGATCCGCCGAACTTGGCCGAGGTTGTGATCACCGATCTGACGCAGGAGGAAACCTTTAACGGCAAACTCGAATCCATCAGGGGCTCGGGCACACTAATTCCCGTCTCCCAAATAGACCTCAATTTCCCATACCCTGGCACTGTGGCAGAACTGCTGGTGCAGGTGGGGCAAAAAGTGAAGGCTGGAGATGTGCTGGCGCGGATCAACAGCGTCGCCGCCTTGAATGCGGTGACCACAGCCGAATTGCAGTTGGCGCAAGCTGCCATGCAAACGGACGCCACCACCACCCAAAGCGGCACAAGTTTCGATGAGATCAGCGTGGCTCAAGAGCAGATCAATCTAAACGTGGCCCAACAAGCATTAGATAACCTGGCCAATTGGGAGCCGGATGCAGACGACATTGCGCTGTTGGAAGCCAATGTGGCTGCGGCCGAGGCAGTTTATGACGCGGCGCTGGGGCAAAAAGCAGCCGGCAGCAACTATATCGCAGTGAGCAATATCAACGTCGCCCAAGCGGAACGGCAGTTGGCCAATGCTCAGGCGGCATATGACACGGCTTTTGAGCCGGCGAGAGAGTGGGAATTGTGGTTTGATGAACCTACTTGTTATCCACACGAGGGTGACAGCATTCCCTGTACAGGGCCAGCTTTCAGCGAGAGAATGGCGAATGAACGAGAGGGCGCCACGGTCAGTCTGCAATATGCTCAGGAAAATCTGCGAATTGCCCAGTTGAACTATAACGCTTCGGTAGCCAACTCTAGCAACAGCGGTTCGGCCAGTGCGGAAAGCCAATTGTTAAGTGCAGAGCAGGCCCTGGCGACTGCTTTGGCCGGTCCTACACATGCGCAGATAGCGGCGGCGGAAACGGCCGTTCAACAAGCCGAACTCTATCTGCAACAAGCCCAACTCAACCAGGAAGCCCAGGAACTCGGCCTGGCACTGGCCGAACTCAACTTGGCGGTGGCGCAGGACAGTCTGGCAGGTGCGACCATTATCGCCCCGATGGATGGCACAGTCATGAGCATTCACGGCCACCTTGGCGGGCAGGTGGGAACAGCCCCCTTTATCACCCTGGCCGATCTCTCCCAACCCACTCTGGAAATCTTCCTTGATGAAACCAATCTGGACAAGGTGGCTGTCGGCTCTGCCGTGGAAGTTCTGTTTTCTGCCCTGCCCACCGAGTTCTTTACCGGCACAGTCGTTCAAGTCGATCCGCAACTGATCGATAGTGACGGTCTCAGCTTTGTGCGGGCATTGGCGCAGTTGGATAGCAGCCATAATCAGACGCTACCGGCCGGCTTGAATGCGGACGTCAACGTGGTCGGACTGTCGAACAGGATCGTTCGTGTCATCCTCCCTCTTGACGATGAAGGCCTGCTTGCCGTCGGCGATCCCGTCACTGTCGAGTTACCGGATCTCAGTGAGGTTTCTGGCACCGTCGTGTTTGTGCCGCAGGCTCCGACGCCGTCCAACTATGGCCCGCCGGTGTTCGAGGTTCTGGTCGAAATCGATGATCCGGCGGCAGCGGCAGGGCTCGCCGAACTTTCTGATGAGACCTCTGTGGATGTGATTTTTATTGTGGACGCGGTCGATGACGTCATGGCGATCCCTGTCTCTGCTCTCGTGGCCCTGCTTGAGGGTGGGTACGCGGTCGAGGTGGACACCGCAATCGGTGCTCCCCGACTTGTCGCCGTCGAGGTCGGCTTTTTCGGCTCCAACAACATGATCGCGGTGACCTCAGACGCGCTGCAACCAGGCGATCAGGTGCTGGTGCCATGAGCGGCACGACCATCCCCGCGACAACCGTTCTCAACGTGGTGAACGTCCATAAAGAGTACGCCACCACGCCGCCGGTGCATGCCCTCCGTGGTGTCAGCTTTGCCGTCGCCAAGGGTGAGTTGGTGTCGGTGATAGGACCCTCTGGATCGGGCAAGTCGACGCTACTCCATCTTATGGGAACCCTCGACCGGCCCACCAGTGGCGATATCATCGTTTCCGGGCATCGGGTGTCGGAGTTATCGGACCGTGATTTGTCGTCGCTGCGGGCACACCACATCGGCTTTGTGTTCCAACAGTTCCACCTGCTGAGCAGTCTGACCACACTCGACAACGTCGCCGAAGGTCTCCTCTACACCGGGAGACCGCTGCGTGAAAGGCGTGAACTCGCCGAGATCGCGCTTCGCCGGGTCGGGATGGGACACCGCCTCGACATGGTATCCGCCAAGCTCTCCGGAGGTGAAATGCAACGGGTCGCCACTGCCAGAGCCTTTGCCGGGGATCCGTCGATCATCCTGGCGGATGAACCCACCGGCAACCTGGACACCAAGAACAGCGATGCCATCGTCGAGTTGATCGAAGAGCTCCACGCCACCGGGGCCACGATCGTCGTGATCACCCACAATCGCGAGATTGCCGAGAGTTTCCCCCGAGTCGTCGGGCTGCTCGACGGCCAGGTTGAATACGACACGGCCGTTTCGGAGGTGGTGTAATGGCTTTGACACTGCAACCGAGCAAGCTTCATGTAACCGACCTGATACGCACCGCCACCATCGGGATCCGGACCCGCAAACAGCGCGCTGCGCTGTCGGCCCTCGGGATCATGATCGGTATTGCGGCAATGGTGGCGGTGTTGGGACTTTCCCAGTCGTCCAAATCGGAACTGCTCGCCCAACTCGAACGACTCGGCACCAATCTCCTCACCGTGGAACCAGATGTAGGGCTCGGGCGTGGTTCTGGAACCCTCCCAGCCACAGCCACCGACATGATTGCCCGCATCGGCCCGATCGAGTCAACCAGCATGCTCAGCGCCGTTGGCGCTCATGTGTACAGAAACGACCTCATCCCCACAGGAAAGACCGGTGGAATTTCGGTTCAAGCCGTTGACCAGGAGTTGCTCGACGTGCTCGGTGGGTCGGTGGCGGACGGCGTCTGGTTCGACGATGCCAGGGCTGCCTATCCCAACGTCATTTTGGGATCGGTGGCCGCCGAACGTCTCGGTGTTCACCGGGTCAGCGGCACTCAGCAGGTCTGGCTGGCCAACCGCTGGTTCACCGTTATTGGCATACTTGATCTGTTTGAACTAGCTCCCGACCTCGACCGTTCTGTCTTTATCGGCCATGTTGCGGCCGAGACGTACCTTGATCACGAGAACCTGCCCAGCAGGGTGCTGGTACGGGTCGATCCGACCAAGGTTGACCAGGTGTTGACGGTGCTGGCGGCGACGGCCAACCCCGAGTTCCCCGAAGAAGTGACGGTGAATAAACCGTCGGACGCGTTGGAAGCGCAAGAAGCGGCCGATGACGCCTTTACCGCGCTCTTGCTGGGGTTGGGGGCCGTATCGCTCCTGGTAGGCGGCGTGGGCATCGCCAACGTCATGGTGATCGCCGTACTCGAACGCCGCGGTGAAATCGGACTCCGTCGAGCGCTCGGAGCAACTAGACGCCATGTCGCCAGCCAGTTTCTTAGCGAGGCGCTGTTGCTGGGAGCCATGGGAGGTACCGGCGGCATCCTCCTTGGTTTCGCCGTCACCGCCATCTATGCCAACATCAAAGGATGGGCGACACTCGTGCCACCCATTGCCGTGATCGGCGGTATCGCCGCCGCGCTGCTCATCGGAGGCATAGCCGGCCTCTATCCGGCCGCCAGGGCCGCTCGTCTGTCACCCACCGAAGCGCTCCGCACCACTTGATGACAGCCGGCTTGAAGCGGAAGGGGAACCTAGCGGCCGCTGATCCCCAGCCATGCAATCGCCACGGTGCGTGACGTACCGAGAAAGCAATCCTGTCTTGTGTCAGGGCTGCTATCTATTGGCGAGAGCCACGGGAGTCATCCAATCACGCGTTCGAATAGTCTGTTCCGTCAAGGGTCAATTCCGCCTCAACGGCCGGTGCTTTCGGCTCCCTCCACGTCCACTGTCGCCAAGTCGCTTGCGCTGGTCCTCTTCATATTCAGACCAATTGCCGATGAACAGCCGCCACCGTCCATCGCCCTCAGAAGCCAAGATATGGGTCGCAACCCGATTCAGAAACCAGCGATCATGGCTCACCACAATGGCGCAACCGGCAAAGCTCGCCAAAGCGTCCTCCAGGGCTCGCAACGTATTCACGTCCAGGTTATTCGTGGGTTCATCTAGCATGATCACATTCCCCCCCGCTTTCAGGGTCTTGGCCAGATGCACCCGGTTTCGCTCACCGCCGGAGAGGGTCTTGACCTGCTTTTGTTGCTCTGCGCCGGCAAAGTTAAAGGCAGCCGCGTAGGCGCGCGAATTGATCTTTCGACCCCCTAGCGTCAAATGATCCAGGCCTTCCGATATCTCTTCCCACACTGTCTTTTCGTCATCCAGGGCCCGAAACTGGTCAACATGAGCCAATTTGACCGTCTGCCCGATCTTGATGGCGCCCTGGTCCGGCTGTTCCTGTCCGGCGATCATCTTTAGCAAGGTGGTTTTTCCCGCCCCATTGGGTCCAATCACACCAACTAGGCTCCCAGGAGGGATGCTGATCGTCAGATCGTCGACCAACCGGCGCTCTCCATAACTTTTGCTCACGCCTTTGAATTCGATCACGACGTCCCCCAACCTCGGTCCGGGGGGAACATAGATCTGCAACTCTCGGCGCAGTTGCTCATACTCTTGGCTCAACAGGCGTTCATAGGCAGTCACCCGCGCTCTTCCTTTGGCTTGCTGCGCCTTGGGGGTCATGCGTATCCACTCCAATTCGCGCCGCAGTGTTCTCTGCCGTTGTGATTCGGATTTCTCTTCTTGCTGTAACCGGGCTTGCTTTTGCTCCAGCCAGGACGAGTAATTTCCCCGCCAGGGGATTCCAAAGCCCCGGTCCAATTCCAGTATCCATCCAGCCACGTTGTCCAGGAAGTATCGGTCGTGGGTCACCGCAATCACGGTGCCCCGATAACCACCCAGGTGCCGCTCGAGCCAGGCCGTCGACTCGGCATCCAGATGATTGGTCGGCTCGTCCAGCAACAAAATATCTGGCTCGGTGAGCAGCAGCCGGGTCAGCGCCACTCGACGCCGTTCACCGCCGGAAAGGATCCGCACGGGCGTGTCGGCAGGAGGGCAACCCAGCGCCTCCATAGCGATTTCGAGGTGATTGTCGAGGTTCCACGCATCCAGCCGCTCGATCTTGTCCTGGAGATCAGCCTGCTCGGCCAACAATGCGTCAAAATCTGC
>DAOUVM010000278.1 GCA_030667645.1 Ardenticatenales bacterium
CCTGCGCCGGATGCGGGACCGGCTTTGGGACGGTCTGTCGGGGCGGTTGGTGGAATTGCTGCTTAATGGTCACCCAGACGAACGATTGCCCAACACGCTGAGCGTGGGCTTTCGCGGCATCAAGGCGGACGATCTCCTATACGAGCTGTGGGATCAGGTCGCTGTCTCGGCCGGGGCCGCCTGTCACTCAGAGGGGGTAACTGTCTCCGCGGTACTGCAGGCTATGGCGGTTCCACCGGAATATGCCATGGGCACTCTTCGCTTCTCCACCGGCCGGTTTACTGAAGCACAGGAGATTGATCGTGCGATCGATGCGGTGGTTGCCGCCGCAAGCCACACCAAGACGACCGCTTAGCGGAGCGCAGGCACCAACCGCGCCTATGGCTGGGATTCTTCCAGTTGGCGATTGATCTCAGACCGCAGCCACTCCTCCCCTGAGGATTCCAGCGCAAACCGGAACTCGCGGCGGGCCTGGACGAATAGCCCTTGGCTTCGCAGCCAGAGACCATTCACAAAACGAGCTTCCGGCAACCGGGGATCAAGCTCCAGAGCCGTATCTATCTCGCCCTTGGCCTCGTGCGTCTTCCCCTGGGCCATCAGCACCAGTGCAAAAAAAGAACGATACATTGGGTCATCCGGCGCAGAGTCAACCAGTCGGCGCGTCAGCTCCTCGGCAAACTGCGGATTTCCCTTGTCCTTCTCGCTCAGGGCCCACAACGCCATTCCAACGTTGGTGCGCAGCGGCCGGCTTTCCGGCAGGACCTCCAGTCCCGTTACATACACCTCGGCCGCCAGTTCTCGCTGTCCGGACACGACGAGGTGCCGGCCAATGTCAAGGTATATGCTCTCCTCTTCCGGCCGCAATTCGACGGCTGCTCGCATCTGCTCCTCGGCGGCATCCACTGCCCTGGCCTCCAAGTAGAGAAAGGCCAGTTCAGCCCGCGCCACCCCGTTTTCGGGTTCGCGCGCCACCTGTTCCTCCACTTGCACAATTCTCTCCGCCAGGGCAGGGTTGCCGGGCGCATCGACGTGGGGAACCGCGATCTCCGGTTCGGCCGTGTCCGATGCATCCGGCAGCCAGCGGCTGGCGACCCAGCCCCCGAGCACGACCCCGCCGAGACACAGCAGCAACAGGACCGGAATGCCTGCATAGAGCCACAGTTTGTTCCGCTTCCTGACACGCGGCTCGGCGTCGGATGGCCCGAGAGTCTCGGCCGTTGGTGGAGGTGTGACCTGAACCCCGGATGAGACAGGCTCCGGTGTTGCTGCAATCCGGGCGCGTTGGATCGGAGCGGCGACAGTCGGGGGTTCCGCCAGAGCGACGGGGTCCAAAGCCTCGGAGCGACCGGAGGCCGTTGACCGTACCGCATCCACATAGGCAGACACGAATGATTCCACATCCCCATACCGGTCGCCTGGCTCCTTGGCCAGTGCTCTCAGCAGCACGCGTTGCACCGTTTCCGATACGTCAGGGTTGATGCTGATGGGCAGCGGGAGGGGCGTAAAGATGTGATCGTGGATGACGGAATAGGGAGTATCAGCGCTAAAGGGAACCCGACCGGTCGCCAACTCGAACAGCACCACTCCCAGCGAGTAGATGTCGGTGCCCGCATCTAGATCGCTCACCCCTTTCGCCTGCTCAGGGCTGATGTACTGAGGCGTGCCCACCATCATGTCCCGCGAAAGAGTTGATTCACCTGCCTCTGCCATCCTCGCCAGTCCGAAATCCGTGAGAAAGACATCCCCAATAGTGCCCGGTTCTTCTGGAGGTGTCGTTAGCAGGATGTTCGATGGTTTGATGTCACGGTGCAGGACGCCCTGCTGATGGGCATAGCCCAACGCCGCTCCTACCAGGCTCGCCACGTGGGCGATTTGATCCGGCCGGAGCGATCCCCTTCTCAGCCGTGCCTTGAGCGTCTCTCCATCCACGAACCGCATCACCAGGTATGCAAGCCCTCGGTGCTCGGAGAAATCGTACACCGGCACGATATTGGGGTGCTCCAGGCGAGCCACAATACGCGCCTCTCGGTTGAACCGTTCCGCAAAGCTTTCATCCTCTTTGAAAGCCGGGTGCATCACCTTGATGGCTACATACCGGTCCAATCCTGGATGATACCCCTTGTAAACGGTGGCCATGCCTCCCTGCCCCAACTGGGCCATGATCCGATACGCACCAACATTTTCACCAGTTGCAAAGGACATCAGCTACTCCTTTTCGATCAACCTGTATTATAGGATGAGGAGGGCCAGAGGGCAATCTGACGATGGTCACACCATCCCCGCAGCGAGGTGCTCCACTGGAGCCCAGACCAGAGATGGCAGGACTTGGGGAACCAGGCTCCTTGTGATACACTCGTGATGGTGGCAGACCAACCCAAGAGGAGGCAGATGCAGGACAAGGCGGGGCTGGCGAGGTGCTTGTCCGATGATGACCCTAGCATGGGAATCCGGCTCGGCCGCCTCGTCTCGGTGATAGAGTCCGCGTCGCAACCCGCAGGCCAGTACGCCCCTCGGCCGCTGTGTCGGCGCCTTTTCTCCCGATGATCCACTCAAGCAATCCCGGCCGGGAGACAGTGCCTCACTCCACCACGCTGCCGAACCAGCGGCGTCAAGCTGGCGCCTGTCAGCCAGGAGAGCCCCGAGGCGTCGAAAGAAACACACCAATGGAACAGATCGCCAGGTTGCTAGAGGTTAAGGACATCGACGAGCTAGAAACAATGCTAGAGGCGGATGAGCAAGAGGCGCGGGTCGAGGCGGCGCACGCGCTGGGCAGGTTGCGCCGTTCCCAAACAGTGCCCGCCCTGGTGAGCGCCATGGGCGACGCGGAGGTGCGGGTGCGCCAGGCAGCAGCCCAAGCATTGACACGCATCGGTGAGCCGGCCGTCACCGCCCTGGTGGCCGCGCTAGAAGGAACAGGAGGGCGGTTGGCCCCGTACGCACTCTGGACCCTGGGAGAGATCGGCAGCCCGGCGGCGCTGGACGCCTTGGTCCGAGGCGCCTCTGATTCCTCTGGTTGGAGGGTCCGTTGGAGCGCAATCGAATCCTTGGGCGACGTAGGAGGAGAGAAAGCGATCCAGGCCCTTGTCGAAGCCCTGGGAGACCGGGATCATCGAGTCCGCAGCAAAGCGAGTGAGCGGTTGCAGAGAATCGGAGAGCCTGCAGTCAAGCCCCTCGCGTACCTCCTGCGCCACTCCGACAGAGTCACGCGCTCGAGAGCCCGCAAGACCCTGGTAGGAATCGACGCACCGGCCGCGCTGGCAGAGTTGCAGAGGGCGCAGCTTTCGACTTGGATTCCGGTAGGTGTGATGATCATCGGTCTATTGCTGATCATCCTTTGGCTCGGATCAATGATAGTATCATAAAGGAGAGAATCATGGAGAATGCACTGCCCTGTCTGATCGGCATTGCAGGCGTTGCCGCATTCATCTTGCTGATCCTGGTGCTTTCTGGGATCAAACTACTCTACCAGTACGAGCGCGGCGTGATGTTCACTCTGGGCAAGTACACCGGCACTCGTGGTCCCGGTCTTACCATTGTTATCCCCATCTTCCAGTCCATGAGACGGGTCGATATGCGGGTCAAGACGGCCGATATCCCACGCCAAGAGGTCATCACCAAGGATAACATCCCGCTGTTGACCAATGCAGTCGTCTACTTTCGAGTGATCAACCCGGCCGATGCGATCATCAAGATCGAAGACTATGTCTTTGCCGTACGCCAATACACTCAAGCCGCACTCCGCGATGTCATCGGCAACGCCGAACTCGACTTTGTCCTCACCGAGCGGGAGATGATCGCACAAGGCATCAAGGAGATCGTCGACTCTGAGACATCCGGCTGGGGAGTGGACCTTGAGGCAATCAAGATCCAGGAGATCGAACTCCCGGCCGAGATGAAGCGGGCAATGGCAAAACAGGCCGAAGCAGAACGTGAGCGGCGAGCGGTCATCATCGCGTCCGAGGGCGAGCTTTCCGCCTCCCAGAATCTGATGCAGGCGGCCGATTACCTATCGCGGTATCCA
>DAOUVM010000141.1 GCA_030667645.1 Ardenticatenales bacterium
CTCATTTTGATCTGGGCGGGAGTGGTCCTGCTGGCCGTGACCATGAACCTCATCGACTGGCTCGACTGGGGAAGTGCCTGGGGCATCATCATGATCGGGGCCGCGCTGCTGTTGACGGCCGAGATCGCGATACGCCTGCTGGTCCCATCCTATGCTCAACCGCTCGGCGGCCGGATCATCCTCGCGGCAGTCTTGGCCTTTGTCGGGATCAGCAACGTTACCGACCTCGAACTTTGGCCCCTGATTCTTATTGCCCTTGGGCTATCCATCCTGATCAGAGGTTTCACCAGCAGGCGACGGTAGCGGTTGGCGGGCCCCTCTGAGACCAGGGGGAGTAGAGAAACAAGCGAGGCGCCGACCCCTCTGCTGTTGGGGTGCTGCACAATAAAAGCCTGTTGGGTGGGGGTTGGGGCGCAAAGCGCCCCAACCCCATCCCTACCGTCGCAACAGTCCCTTCTTCAACACCCTCGTTCTACAGCCGGTCGAACTCCCACATCACCAGTGCATCCCACCAATATTGCAGGCGAGTGAGGAATCTATCGCGACCGATGCAGCGATAGTATGGTGGCTGGAAGGCACGAACCAGGTCGCCGATCCTGTAGCGTGGGAATATGGGAGTGGAAATGATCATGCTCCCGGTTTCTCCCGGCCGCATTTCGTGCAGCATCTTGACTCCCTCTCTTGTCTCTACCTCAAAGAAAAACAGGTCATAGTTGGGAACCCAGGCCCGCTGACCATCCATTTGCTGGCCAAACATCCCCTCGGTGGCCCCATAGATCTCGACAATGTCAACTGATCCGTACATGGCCCGAAGCTTGGGAGCGTACCTGGTGTTGATGCCGGGCACGCTTCCCAGCGTCATGACCTCAATCTGCCATAGGTCTTTCGGGTAGACCCCGTGCGCCCGCCAAAGGTACCGGCCAAAGGCCACCGCGGTCGGGGCAACGCCCCCCACAAAGGTGATGTTCTCACCCTTGCCCAGTTCATATGCCAACTCAAAGCGCCGCTCCCAGTCCGTAATTGCCTTGCCGCCGCCGAGCACATCGATCTCTTCCTGTGTGGGAATGGATCGAATCAGGGATGAGGTGGTATGCTTGAGATAGATGCCCGAGCTATAGCCGTACTCTAACTCGTCTTCGCCCACGCTCAGAGTCCCCACCACCGAGGGAAAGTTCAGGTTGATGTTCGCGCCCTGCAGCACATGCAATTTACCCGTGCCAAGGACATAGTTCATCAACGCCCGGCCGGCGCTCGATCGCATCCGCATGTCGGTGGGAGTCATTGGAATGAACTTGGATTCTCCCTTGCTGGTGCCACGAGTGATCGCCCAGGCGAGTGGGCTTTCGTACAACAGTGCGCCACACCCGCCCTCCATCGCCTGCTGAATGAGCGGCCAATATCCCTCATACGAGGTGGCCGGGAAAGCACGCCGGAACTCATTCAGAGTCTCCACCTCCGGTGCGCCACGCTGTACACCATACTCGGTCTTGGCATAGCCCTCAAGCAGCCGTCGCCAAACGCCCTCTTGCGCTCCGGCCGGATCCTCCAGTGCCTGGCGCCACAACTGCAGGTACTGCGTCAGCATGTAGGTCAATGCCTCGGGAGTGTGTGATTCCATATTCACCTCGTCGCTTTTCCGGTGGGACTGGGTAAGAGAGCGCGCTGAACCTCACCCGATGTCGGCAAGTCTACCCATGATTCCTGGCTGTGGCAAGCTCGGCCTTGGGCCTTCCGACATGAATTCTGCCAGAGCCAATCTTGTCGGCATAGACAGAGAGTGTGGGGGAAGTATGGCTCTTGAAACGAGCCACACTCCGCCCTTCTCAGCCTCGTGGTCGTCCGGACGCGTTACCGGCGCGGTGCTCATGCCCGAGCGTCCGAACATACGCCCAGATCTATCGAATTCCGTCAGTTCGCGCGTGGCCAAATTCACGCGGAATGCACAGGGATGGGGCAGAGAGTTGCCGGCCGCGGAAAGACGATGTATAAATGGCATCATGACACGATCCGAGCGCACGGCCAGGCAGCCTCGTCACGGGCCAACAATCGGCGACGCCGCACTGGGAAAGGGCTCCGCTGTTCTGCTGCGCTGGACTGGGCTCTCAGAGTTGCCACCGGGCAGAAGGACCGCCCCTTGGACCGGGCCATGACCATCAGGTCGGCCAAACGCGATGGGCGCCGCCGGTTGAGTGGGGCACGGTACGCCTCACCACCGTCCGACCAGATGCACCCTACCCTTCAAGACCCGCCAGGGAAAGAGCGACCGGGCTTGGTGCCGCGGTGCCTGGTAGTGACCACTTGGCTGGCTATCATCGCTCTGGCTCTGGCCTTCATTGGCGGCGCCATTTATGCTGTCCCCAGGAGCGTCTTCCTTGGTCTGCGCGGCCCGGATTTCGGCGATCTCTCGATCTCAGATACCTTTGACCAGATCCAAGGGGACGACTATCGTTGGGAAATCAGCCTGGAAACAGATAACGAATCCGAATATTCTGGCGTCGTCCGGCACACTTTAGCCATCCGAATCGGCAAGCTGCGCATCCTGACCCACGACATTCTGGTCACGTCGGGGGATTTCGCCGATCCGGCAATCGTCAGCACCAGCGTGAGCAACCACCGGTATCGTTGGGTGGCCGAGGGCACGGCTTCTCCGCAGGGCAGGATCAACCTGCTACACACCGTGCCCGTCGACGAGGAGGTTTTCCGCCAACTGGATAAGATCGAATCAGGGGACAATGTCACCATCGTTGGCCAGGAGATCCTGAGAATCAATGTGTTCGACCTGGATGGGAGATCCCAGGGCGATTGGCGCGACCAGGGATGCAACACATTGCTGGTCCACTCAATGGCCCTCTCACAAAGTTCTGGTTCAAAAACAACCTGGCCGTTTGGTGACCGCTCTACCCGTGAATCACCATTGAAGACGGGAAGCTATTCCTTGTCAAGTGCAAAGATAAATTTCCCGTAAATTCCGGTCGCGAGACCTTGACACGTCTCACGCAATGCCTTTAAAATGTAGTTATAATCGAACGCTCGAGAGAGGCTGCCGCAAAGCATTATGGAATACAAGGACTACTACCAGATACTGGGTGTCGATAGAAAGGCCAGCGAGGCGGCCATCAAGCGCACCTACCGCAAACTGGCACGCGAACTCCACCCAGATGTCAATCCCGGTGACGAGGCGGCCGAATCTCGCTTCAAGGACATCAACGAGGCATACCAGGTCTTGGGAGACCCCGAGAAACGGCTCAAGTACGACCGTTTGGGGTCAAGCTGGAACCGGTGGCAAAAGGCAGGTCATGATCCGGGGGGCTATGACTGGTCACAATGGCACTCGCCAGGCCGCACACAGGTCGATCTTTCCGATCTGGATGATCTCTTGGGCGGCGGGATGGGCGGCTTTTCGAGCTTCTTTGACACTCTCTTTGGCGGGGGCGCGGCAGGAGCACGCCGTGCCCGCCCACAAAGCCGTCCGACACGGGGGCGAGACATCGAACAACCCATCGAGATCAGCCTGGAAGAGGCACACAGTGGCACTATGCGAATTCTGGATCGCGATGGGGCCCGGATGCAAGCCAAGATCCCGCCCGGCGCTAGCACTGGCACCAGAGTCCGGCTGGCGGGGCAGGGCGCCCCTAATGCGGCAGGCGTACCGGGCGATCTGTACCTAAAGATCTCGGTCAAGCCCCACCCTCGCATCCATCGGAAAGGAGATGATCTGCACGTCGAGACACCAGTGGACCTGTTCACCGCCATATTGGGCGGGGAAGCGAGTGTCGAGACCGTGGAAGGAACCGTCCAACTCAAGATCCCGGCCGGCACGCAGAGCGGTCAGGTCTTTCGTCTGCGCGGAAAGGGGATGCCCAACCTGCGTCAGAAAGCGAGCTTTGGAGACCTGTACGCCAAAGTGCTGCTCCAGATCCCTCAAGAGCTTTCAGACAAAGAGAAGGAACTGTTCCAAGAATTGGCTGCTTTGCGCAAGAGGTAATCCATGAAACAACCACATCGTTCACATCCACTCCGCTGGGCCGGCTTGGCGCTTGCCCTTCTCACCTTCTCGGCTATCGGCTGCCTTAGCCCAGTTGCCACTACCGAAATCCCAGCACCTCCTCCACCCGCCACAAGGGTCGAAGCTCAACCCACGGCGCCGACTACTCTCCCCGCCGCCATCGAGCCAGACGCTGAAGAGGCGCTCCTTATCGACCTCTACAATCGAGTCAACCCATCGGTCGTCCACATCCGCGTCTTTTCTGGGGATTTCATACTTGGCAGCGGCTCCGGTTTTCTAGTTGACAATGAGAACCACATCGTGACCAACAATCACGTCGTTCGAGAAGCGGACGGGATGGAGATCGTCTTCTGGGATGGCACCCGCGTGCGTGGACGGGTGATCGGGTCCGACCTGGACGCGGACCTGGCCGTCCTTGAGGTCGACATGGTTCCAGAAGGGGTCATGCCGCTGGAACTCGGAGATTCGGACAATGTGCAGGTGGGACAACGAGTGATCGCCATCGGGAACCCGTTCGGATTCCAGGGCACCATGACGGTTGGCATAGTCAGCGGAGTAGGGCGCCGGCTCGACTCGCAGCGCGAACAGAACCTGAGCGGCGGCAACTATACCAATCCGGATGTCATCCAGACCGATGCGGCCATCAATCCCGGGAACTCGGGCGGACCGCTGTTTGATTCGGCCGGGCGGGTACTCGGGGTGAACACTGCGATCCACTCCTCCTCAGGGACCAATTCGGGCGTCGGTTTTGCCGCCCCGGTCAACACCATCAAGAAACTGCTTCCCTCTCTGATCCGCAGTGGGCATTACACCTATCCCTGGATAGGCATTAGCGGTATGGAGGAGATCGACCTGTTCGCCATGGAAGAGCTCGACCTACCCCAGAGTAGGGGGGTCTATGTCACGACTGTGACGCCAGGGGGACCGGCCGACGAGGCAGGTTTGCGCGCTGCAGATCAGGCAACTGGCAAGGGAGGAGACCTGATTACCGCAATCGACAGCCGTTCGCTGGTCGACTTTGGGGACCTGGTGAGCTACTTGGTAGCACACACTGATCCAGGCCAAACAGTTGAGCTGACCATCATTCGCGATGGGCGCACGATTCAACTGCCTTTGGTGCTGGGAGAGCGACCTTGAAACTAGCATTTGGCCGCCCTACTCCGGCCGTGCTCATGTTGGCCTGCCTGGCGGTGGGAGGAATGGCGTGCAACGTGAGCGTGCCGTCCACCCCACTCCCGCCGCCGACTCCGATAGTCATCGTCGCCACGCCCACCCCCTTGCCTCCCCAATCAATTCAAGAGATCGACGTCGCGGAGCAGCGGATTATCAACGTGTATGAGCGCGTTAGCCGTTCCGTTGTTCACATCACCAGCCGCTCCGAAGTGTTTGATTTCTGGAGAGGAGCGGTCCCCCGAGAAGGGAGTGGCTCCGGCTTTGTGCTGAGTAGAGACGGCAACATCGTTACCAACTATCACGTCATCAAAGATGCGCAGGAGATAGAAGTGCTGCTGGCCGATGGTTCCGCCTACTCGGCAGATCTGATCGGCGCAGATCCCTACAATGACCTGGCGGTTGTCCATATCGACGCTCCGAGTGACCTGTTGGTGGCCGTGTCGATTGGCAGTGCGGCCGGCTTGCGAGTGGGTCAGCGGGTCATTGCGATCGGCAATCCGTTCGGCCTGGACTGGACGCTGACCACCGGGGTCGTGAGTGCCCTCGGCCGAACCATCGAAACAGAGAACGGCCAGGCACTTGGCGAGGTGATACAGACTGACGCTGCCATCAACCCTGGAAACTCGGGCGGTCCGTTGTTGGATACATCTGGCCGGGTGGTGGGTGTCAACACCGCCATTCGCTCCCCCAGCGGCGGGTCGGTGGGGATTGGCTTTGCCATCCCTGCCGAGACGGTTCAGCGGGTGATTCCGGAATTGATAGCCAGGGGCTACTACCCCCACCCCTGGATAGGCATATCCACGTACGAATTGTCATACGAACTCAAGCCGTCAGAATCGGGACCCGACCATGGACTGCTCGTGGTGGAGATCACCCCGGGCGGGCCAGCCGACCAGGCCGGTCTGCAAGCGGCCGAGCAGCAGCGGCAAGGCCGGCAGATCGTCTTCAGCGGAGGGGATATTATCATTTCCGCCGATGGCGAGGTAATCAAGACGCGAGACCAACTGACGATCTTTCTAGAGAACAACAAGCGAATAGGCGATACGGTTGTCCTGTCCGTCGTGCGCGATGATGAAACACTGAACATCCCGCTCGAAATCCGGGAACGATCGGGCCAGCAATGATATCGGCGCGCGCTGCGTAATACGAATTGCATCAATCGGCTGTTCCTGAACCATCAGAGGAGGTACTATGATTAGCGAGAAGGAGCTACAAGAACTGGCAGCTTTCGAACAAACAGACACGCCTGTGGTCAGTCTATACCTCAACGTTGACCCAACCCAGACAACAACGGATGGATACAGGCTTCGGCTCCGCGGCCTACTCAAGGAAGCATACCGACCCGAGGTGGCGCAAGACCTGGACGCGATCGAAAAGTTCATCGAGCACGAGTACGATTGGGGCGGGCGGGGACTGGTTCTGTTCTCCAGCCAGCCGGTTGATTTCTGGAAGACGTATTCGCTTGCCGTGCCGATTACACGCAGCCGGCTGGAAATCGGCCGCCGGCCAGTTATCCGACCACTGGTACACCTGCTGGACGTCTACGGGAGCTTTGCTGTCGTGATCGCAGACCGC
>DAOUVM010000055.1 GCA_030667645.1 Ardenticatenales bacterium
ACGTAAACCGCATCTCCCTTGTCCCAGCGCAGGCGGAAACTCTCGCGTGCTAGAAACTGCTGTACGGTAAAATGGCTTGCCAGGCCAATCAACTCCTCGAACGTTAGCTTTTCCAGCCATTCGTGATTGTATCGGACGAGCGTGCGCTCGGGGTCCAGGATGCGATAGGCCTGCTGGGCATAGGTCTCTGCATTCTGCATCACCTCATCAAAGGATAATTGCGGTCTCAGCTTGTCCTTGTCGCTCGGATCGCCAACCAGACTGGTATAGGTGCCGATGAGAAATGTGACCTGATGGCCGAGCTCCTGGAACTGGCGCAGCTTGTACATGACAACCGTGTGCCCCAGGTGCAGATCGCTCGTGCGGGGATCAAAGCCACAATAGACCCGCAGCGGCGTGCCCGTGCGCTCGGATTCAACCAGGCGCTGGCCAAGTTCTTTTTCCATGGCTTGCTTGAGCTGGTCGTCGCCGTACTCGGTTCCCTGCATCAGTATGGCCAACTGCTCTTTGATCGGTCTCATCTTCCTCTCCTCATCTGCGTCCGGTTCGGACGCGAGTTCGCCCCCCTCTAACATTCTGCCCGCACCGGCAACACCCGCAATGCCCCAGCTCGAATCTGCGGGTCAGTCGTGGAGATTATACCACGAACGTCGGGTCGAATAAGCTGCCGGATTGTCGGCCGGGTGCCGCGAAACCGGCTCTGTCTCCCCATGGGGCCTCGGTGCACCACCCCCCCCAGGCCTTTCGCTGCCCGGTGGGTCCCCCAAACAGATGCCCGGCCGGCTCACGATCCGGCCGGGCATCCGTGGCGTTCTCGCCTATGCTGCTGTCGCCCTGGTGCTGCCCTCGGGCCTACTCAACTGCTCGAAAGCACGATGGGCAGGCAGATCCGGTAGAGTTGATAAGAGATGATCACCTCATCCAGCACCGGCGTGGTGGCGCCGGTCGAGGTCATCACCGCTCTATATTCGATGAATCTCGCCTGCACGTGAGTCAGTGACTCTCCGGAAACCGAGTGGGTGATCCAATTCGACCACCCGGCGCCGGGCGTAACCATGACCCGCGTCGCCAGTGTGAGGCCGCTGCCTGGCGTGATCGTCGCCGTCCAGGAGATTGTGCCCCAAGTTGCCGGCCCTCCGGTGTTCAGATCCCGCAAGTACTCTCCCCTGGGCGCGTACCTATCGGCCGGGTAGCCGGCGGCATAGATCTGCGGCCCCGAGGATTCCCGATAGTCCCGCCAAGCCACCACCACATGCCCGTCAAACCCCGCTGCCACCGCGGGAGTATCACCCAGAACTGCATGGAGCGCTGGCCGGTTGAGGGTGCGCGGTTCGGTCCAATTCTGGCCCCGGTTAGGGCTGGTGCTCAAGAGCACGTTGGAGGCGCTCGCAACATTCTGGTCGGGGTTGTAGATCCACGCGATGTGCACCAGCCCTGTACGGTCCACGCCCAGTGCCGGCGACACATAACTCGCCAGAGACGCAGACGCGTTGTACAGCCTCCGCACGACCGAGCGGTGCCACGTGACGCCGCTATCGTCGCTCCGTGCCGCCACGATCTGAAAGTCCCATGTGGTCCCGCTGGTGGGTACCCGTTCATACCACGCGGCATAGACCGCCCCGCCCGGTCCGGTGACAATGTCAGGCTCGCCGGCCCAGTCCATGCCCGCGTCGCTCAACTGCACATCGGTGCTCCACTCGCCCCACGCGGTCCCGCTGATCCACCGCGAAAAGTAGACGTGTGAGTCATCGCCCTCCGGATCGTCTCGGAAATCCTCCCACACCGCATACAGGTTGCCGTCAGTGTCGGCCGCCACGTTCGGTTCGCTTTGTTGGCTGCCTGAAGAGTCGTCGCTGACCGCTACCGGAGTGCTCCACGCCAAATCCGTGTCCGGGTTGTAGCGGGAGAAGTAGATGTCGCCATCGTCAGCCGCCTCGTCCTCCCACCCGGCGTACATGGTTCCCGACTGGGCGTGCGCCACGATGCTGGGCTGGAGTTGCGTCCCGCTAGTTGTAGAGATCGCGCTCGCGGTGTTCCAACTGATCCCCCCGTTGTTGCTGGTGGCAAAATAGATGTCCCCATCATCGCTGCCCGGGCGATCGTCCTGCCACACCACCCACAGACTGCCGTCGGCCAATCGGACCGCCATCTCCGGACTGTTCTGACTCCGATTGTGTAGGTGCGCGCCGCCCACCATCACATCGGCCGACCAGGAACCGCCGCCATCTGTGCTGCGCGCAAAGGTGATGTCAGGATAGTGGTCCTGCTCCCGCTCGTCCTCCCACACGGCAATAAAGTGAGTCTCCGTGGCGGTGCCAGTGTTGCTCAGCACAAAAGTCACGCTGGGTGCCATCTTGCCCTGGTCCGCCACGTCATTCACCCGTGCGTTCAACCGCCAGGCGTGGTCCAACCTCACGGTCCCCCACTCTGTCCAGACGTCCACCCCGTCCATTGTGCCATCGGAAAAATCGGCCAGACTAGTCGTGACCCACTCTTGGTCCCCACCGGCCGCACCTGCACCCATCAGGACCACACAAGCCATTCCCAACCCCAGCACTATCCCGCTCAGGGCTCCGAGATGTCTCTGTGTCACAAGTTTCTTCATCATATCTCCTTGTGGTGAACCATTCGTCAATAGCGGCCGAGCCGGACGAATCCGGCAAGGGTGTGTTACATACCCTAATGACTGCGTACCACTAGCGGCAGGTATACCCGGTTGCCCCAGAGCTGCCCGAGGATGTCTTGAGTGGTGGCAAAAAGGGTTTGATCGTCGAATACCACCATATACTCGCCCGCCGGACCGCTCGCTACGGCCGAGTGATCGGCCGTGATTCCGCCGATCGCAGTCTCCTCGCCCAGGAGATCACCGTTGGTGGAGATGGCCCGACCGACGATGCCGTCAAAGATGAACGGCGGTGAGTAATCGGGGTGAGACCAGGTCACCAAATATTCCTGGCTGCTCTCCTTGCCCACCACCGCCGGGTTGGTCCTGTCCACCGAGGCCGGCGAAACACCGATGTACCAGCCCACCGGACTCTCATCGCCCGCAATGCGCTGCGCGGCAATGTCCCCCTGCCCGGCGACGTCCATCACATAGGTGACCAGGTACTGCCCCATCCCTGCCGGAACGGGAATGGCCCCCACTGCTGGCGAAAACTCGTCGTTTTTATATAGTGAGATGGCAAAGGAGGACGCCATAGCCCCTGCTCCGCCGGCCATCTTGACTCGCCGGCCGTAGACATCGCGATTCCCTGGCGACACCTCCTGCTGCCACACGACCAGGAACTCGTTGCGCGCCCGGTTGTAGGCCAGATCCGGCGCCTCCCGTGCCGCTCCCGGTGAGCCCAAATCGATGTCCACGTAATCTTCCAGCGCTCCCACGCTCGACATAGACTGGCCGCTTATGCTGTTGGTGCCGCCACCAGTCCAATCCCAGCGCTGCCACACCACCAGGTATTTGTCTTCGGTGGACGCATATCCCACCGCCGGCCGATAGTGCTCAAGCACCGGAAACGAGTAGCTCGCGATCACGATGGGCATGCCCTCCAGTTGCCCCACGGCCGACACCCGCTGGCCTTGAATGCTGTATGCGAGGCCATCATAATGTTCCCACACTACCAGGTACTCGTTCTGCTGGCTGTTGTAGGCTACGTCCGGGTAGCGCCGGTCGTGGCCCAATCCCCCTTGGATGTAGAAAGCGCTCCCGGCCGGCGTCCCATTCTTTGAGACTCGCTGGGCGCGGATGTCGTCGTTGCCTGCCCGGTCATTTTGCCACACCACCAGGTACTCTTGCCGTTCGCTGTTGTACGCTACTGACGGGAATACCTCCTCCAGAGTTGAATCGCTGCTGATGGAAAAGCTGTCGCCGATCCTGCCGCCGCTAGTCGTACTGAGCCCGGCCGCGGCCGCCTCGACTCCCCCCTCGATCCCAGGTTGCGCCAGCCCGATGTTCGGTATCGCAGCGATCACCAGCAGCGCTCCCAGTATTGCGACCAGACTCGAGACGGAACTAGGTTTCATTTCGATTCTCCTATTCCGCGCCGCTGCCGGCGCATCTGAATTGCCTGTTCACTCGAGCTACCGAACCTGCGCGCTTGGCTCCTATGGCGCGTTGCGCAGCACCACCGGCAGAAAGATACGCCACTCGGGCCATCTGCTGTAGAAAATGGCGCAAGAGGGCGTCGTCGCAGGATCTACATCCGGCACTCCCAGCCACAACGCCGATACCGGCCGGCCTCCCTGTCCGATCACTAATCCCTCGCTCCAGATGATCGCGAGCCGTTGCCCGCTGGCCAGCGTCTCCGGAGCGCCCCAGGGACCTCCCGGCGGCCAGTTGGCCGCCAGGACGCTGCCTTGCTGGTTCGCGGGCTGGCTGCCATCGATGACCGCCCACACGACCGCGGCGCTGCCGTCGCTGCCTAGCGCCAGAGCCGTGCCGCCGCCAGCAATCCCAGCACTAGTGCGCCCAGTACAATTTTTCGCTTCATTGCGCCTCCTGGTTCCCCAAGTGATGGGCGGGTAGCTAGAGCAAACGTTTTGAAACTGGCTCACCATGTCACGTCCCAGTGCTGCTCGGTTAGGGAGATAGATTCTGAAAGCAGCACCGTGCTCCCAAGTATCGCAAAGCATCGCTTGCCTGGAACGGCTGTTCAGGTATGATAGAGCAAATCAAGACCCTCGGTATCGTGGCGGCATTGAGGGCCGTCATCGAAAGCGGGTGGGCGCTCCCGGTGGGCGAATACTACCCCATCGGCCGGCTTCCTGCAAATCGTCTGGAGGAGAGTGCTGAATATCATTCCTGGAGCCGGTCTCTCTCGCCGAACTTGCACTGCGAGGGGCAGTGTCTCTAGGGGCCTCGGCTCACGCTGCTCTTGGTTCAACTGGCCAGTGGTCCGGCGCGCGCCGGGGCGGGCCGTCCACTTTCAGAAGCAGAGATGATCAATTCAGGGCGCTCGCTGGTTTTCCGCGAACAGCTTTTCACTCATGTCGCCATTCCATACCTGATCCGCCGCTCAACACGGGAGGTTATTCTTTGACATCTGCCTATCCCCTGGGAAAACTGCCGGCCGCTCACCTGTCTCGGTTGCTCGCACAATATGCTCCCTCTGATCCGGCCGTCATTGTGGGACCGCGGGTTGGCGAGGACGTCGCTGTCGTGGAGATCTCTCCCGACTGCTATCTCGTCGCCAAATCGGACCCCATCACGTTTGCTACCGATGAGATCGGCTGGTATGCGGTTCACGTCAATGCCAACGACATTGCTTGCTCTGGAGCCCGGCCGCGTTGGTGGATGCCAACCCTGCTGCTGCCAGAGGGAATCTCCACCCCCGAGCTGGTGGACACGATCTTCGCTCAAATGGATGATGCCTGCACTCAGGTGGGTGCGCAACTGATCGGGGGCCACACCGAGATCACCTATGACCTCGGCCGTCCATTGATCGTCGGCGCCATGCTCGGACAGGTCCCCTCCCACGAGATGGTCACCACTGCCGGCGCGCGGCCGGGAGACGTGCTGGTTCTGACCAAGGGAATCGCGGTCGAAGGGACCGCAATCATGGCCCGGGAGATGGCGGACGAGCTTGCCGGTCAGTTGCCTCCTGACTTGATCGAACGCTCCCGCGGATTCTTGCACGAACCGGGCATCAGCGTGGTGCGAGATGCCCAGATCGCAATTGCCGCCGCTCCGGGCGACATCCACGCCATGCATGACCCTACCGAAGGCGGCCTTGCCACCGGCCTGCACGAACTGGCGGCCGCCTCTGGCTGCCGGCTCGAAATCAGTGAGGATGATCTCCCCATCCTACCCGAAACCGGGCTGATCTGCGAGCTATTTGGGCTGGATCCGCTGGGGCTCATTGCCTCCGGCAGCCTGCTCATCGCCGTTGCGCCCGGCGCCGTCGACACTGTCACCCAGGCGTTGACGGCCGGTGGAATCGCGGCAACCGTGATCGGACGGGTAGTGGCGCCGGGCGAGCAAGTCAAGATTATTCGCGCGGGCGAGCGACGGCCGCTGCCGCACTTTGAACGGGACGAGTTGGCACGCCTTCTAGAAACCCGAGCCTGAGGAGGGCGTTGGTCAAGCGCTCCAAGCCCATCCCTGCCACCTTTGTACTTTATAAAAACAACTTGGCGCTTCTGTGAACGGCTCTACCCGTGAATCACCATTGAAGACGGAGAGTTTTTCCTTTCAAGTGCTTTCCTTGTGCACCTGCGGAACTGCACGGGGGGACGGTGCCTTGTGTTTTTTGTACTCTCCTGACTTGTGTCCGCATGAGACTCGTGTTAACATACCGGGATGGTTGGCTGGCGATTCACGACTAGGGTAGCTTTCAGGCTTCCTGAAGGCCTGATGCGCAACGGCCGCCTTTCCGATTGTGGTCGGCGATCATCGGCCGAGGCGTCGCCATGAACGCCGGCTCTCGGTCAGGCCCTCCTGAGGGGGCAACCGCCACGCTCAAACTTCTGTTCGACATTACCCGCGAGTTCAGCAGCACGCTTGAACTCCCGGCCGTCCTGGGCAAAGTGCTGTCGCTCACCGTCCAATCCCTGGGAGCCGCACAAGGCAGCCTCTTCATGCTGGATGACCGGGGCGAGGTTGTGAGATACTTTCTTGCCCGTCAGCACCTCGCGGCCGAAGAAGGGACCAGAGTCGTGTCGGTGGTGATGGAAAAAGGCCTGGCAGGTTGGGTATTTCGCCATCGGAAGGGCGCGATCGTAGAGGACACCAGGACCGACGACCGCTGGCATGTGTTTGATGACGATGAAAAGCCTGTCCGCTCGGTGCTCGCGGCCCCCCTTTCCCGTCGGGGAACGATCACTGGACTCATCACCCTGGAGCATCAAGAGCCGGGCGCTTATGACCGCCCTGATCTGCAACTGCTGACTGCTATAGCTCATCAGGCGGCCGTCGCCATTGAGAATGCTCATCTATTCACCCAGGTAAGCGACGAGCGGGACGCTGTTGCGTCTATCCTGAACACTGTGAACGATCCCATCTTGGTGAGCGACGGGCGCGAACATCGGCTGGCGATGCTCAATCCCGCGGCCGCAGAGTTGTTCAGGATTCAGCCCGATGATTCGATAGGGAAACCGCTGGGCGATCTGCTGCCGGATTCGCCCCTGCTCAGGCTGCTTGACCAGGCGGCCGAGGATGAATCACAGGATGCGGTGATACAGCTTGCCGGCGGGGGCCACCACGATGTGCGGGTTCACGAGATTCCACGAGTCGGCCGGGTGACAGTCCTGCATGATATCACCCACTTTGCAGAACTGGACGCGCTAAAGTCGGAATTTGTCGCTGCCGTGTCCCACGATCTCAAGAATCCATTGGGCACGATTCTGGGATATGCGTGGATGCTGGATGACGAGCCCGACTTGAGCGAGCTTCAACGGCGCTACGTGACATCGATTCTCCAGTCGGTACAGCGCATGCAAAAGCTGATCGGCAACCTGCTTGATTTGGCTAAGATCGAAGCCGGCGTGGATGCCGACCGCGAGCCATGCTCGGTGCAGACTATCATCGCGAACGTCGTGAACCAGTTCGCTGCCCGCGCGGCCGACAAAGAGCTAAAGCTGGAGGTGGCCGTGTCCGACGAGTTGCCGGCAATCGTGGCCAACGAGCTGCGCATTACTCAGGCCATCGGCAATCTGGTCAGCAATGCGATCAAATACACACCGGAGGGCGGCCGGGTGGTGATCCCGGCCAAGCATGCCGACGAATCAATCATCGTGGGGGTGATTGACAGCGGTCCCGGGATTTCATCCGTGGATCAAACGCGACTCTTTCAAAAATTCTCCCGCGTTGGGGGCCAGGAGATGGCCGAAATCTCCGGGACGGGTCTGGGATTGGCCATTGTCCGCTCGGTGGTTGAGTCACACAATGGCCGGGTCTGGGTGGAGAGTCAACTGGGCAAGGGCAGCGCGTTCTTTATCGAACTGCCTCTCGATGCCGGGGATGCGAACGAAACCTCTGATAACGGCCCATCCTGACCGGCCGCCTGTTTCTACTTGCTCAACGCTAGCGTTGCTCTCGTATCGCCAATCTGTACCCGTTTCACCCTCTGTTATGGCAACAGTCTGAGAAACCTGCCTGGCTGCCGAGTATGGTGTCCCGGTACCACTGCCAGAACCGTTCCACTCCTTCCTCAACCGATATCTGAGGGTTGTAGCCCAGCAGCCGGCGCGCCTTGGTGATGTCGGCATACGTGTACTTGACGTCGGCCGAAATCATCGGAGCGGGAACCAGGTTCGCTCTCTTGCCGGCTAGCTTTTCTAGCAGCGCCACAAACTCTGCCAGCAGCACTGGCTCTCCGCGGCCGAGATTGATGATCTCGTACCCCAGCGGCCGGTCGAGCGCGGCCACCACCCCGGCCGCAATGTCGTCGATGTAGGTCCAGTCCCGGTGCATCTGGCCGTCGTTGTACAATGGAATCTGCCGGCCGGTAAAGATGCTGTCCAACACCTTGTACGCCATCATGTCCGGCCGGCCGCTCGGCCCATAGACGGTGAAAAAGCGGACCGCAGTAAAATCGAGGCCGAATAGATGGTGGTAGCTATAGCCCAGAACCTCGCCCGCTTTCTTGGTTGCAGCGTATGGCTGGAGCGGCCGGTTGCAGGGATCGCTCTCAACAAAGGGAATCGTTTCCGTGCCTCCATACACCGAAGAGGTGGAAGCCAGCACGAAACTGCGTACCCCGTTCAGCCGGGCGCCATCCAGGATGTTGATGGTGCCGCTGACGTTCACCTCCCCATAGACCTCGGGATGCTCGACCGCATACCGAACCCCTGCCATCGCCGCCAGGTGGGCGATCGCGTCGAACTTTTCAGTGGCGCACAGGGCCAGCATCCGCTCCCGGTCGCGGATGTCTGCTTCGACCATCGAGAATCGCTCCCAGGAGGCCAGGGTGACGGCGTTGGCTCGCTTGCGGGCCGGGTCATAATAGTCGTTGAAATTGTCCACCCCCACCACCGTATCGCCCCGTTCGAGCAACGTCCTCGAGAGGTTGCTGCCGATAAAGCCGGCCGCCCCGGTTACCAATACCTTCATTCCCTACTCCTCGCCGGCCGGACGCATGTCCTGAATGTTGAGTTGCAGGCTCTTGCGGCCGTTCCATTCGTTTTCTTCCAGTCGGTAGACAATGTCCATCCGCTCTTGCACCTCGTCTTCCTTGTCTCCCATGCGAAAGGCGATTCCGTCAAACCTTCGCCCGCCATCTTCCAGGGTCAGCTTGAGATGAGCTCCGTCTCTCCCCACCCGGCGCTTACCGATCACGCGGCTACCCGGGCTCAGGAGCAGCGGCACGGGATTCTCAAAACCGCACGGTTCGAGCCGCGCCAGTGATTTCTGTACCTCCCAACTGACGTTTTCAAGCCCTAGCGTTATGTCAATGGCCAGCTTGGGCATCAGCTCTCGTCCGTCCAACTCCTCGGCCGCAATGGCGGTCAGTCGCTCTTGGAACTCGGGGAGGTTCTTTGTCTCGATGGTGAACCCGGCCGCGCGCCTGTGCCCTCCGTGTTTGACCAGGAGATCGCTGATCTGGTCAAGCGCGGCCGTGATGTGAAACTCCTCAATGCTGCGGCACGAGCCGACCGTCAGATCACCGCGTATCTGCGCCGCGATTGCCGGCCGGTACCTGGTTTCCAGCAATCGGCTGGCTATCAGGCCAACGATTCCAGAGGGATAATCAGCATGGGCGGCAAAGAGCAGCGGCGTATCTTCCGCCTGGGCGAGGGCTTGCTCCAGCGCCCGGCGCGTCATCTCCCTCGTCGTCTCCTGACGCTGGCGGTTCAACTGGGTCAACT
>DAOUVM010000234.1 GCA_030667645.1 Ardenticatenales bacterium
CTGGTCGAACGGGGCGCTCCGCGAGACATACGCGACATCCACGCCCTGTGCCAGGCCAACTTGATTTCCGCTGCCGAATGCTGGCGCTTGTGGCGGCGGCGCCAACAACTGGCGGGCAGCGACACTAGCCCTGACCGCGCACGCCTCGCGATCGAGACCCACCTGGCCCGGGTTGCCCAACACCGGCCATTGACGCAGATCACGGACCCGCCGCAGCGAGCAGCAGCGAACCAAGTGCGGCTCTGGTTCTCAACGGAGTTCCTCAATGCCCTCGTGGATTGATCGTGCACTCTATCCTGACGTCGATCCTCCCGCCGAGATCCACACGTTGTCGGAGCGGGCCGATTTCGTGGGGCGGCTCTGTTCGGCCTGGGATTTCGGCTTGCTGCCCGATGCAGAGACAGCAGCCGAGGTCCGCCGGCCGATCTGGCGTCAAGCCATTGACGCGTGTCGGCTCTTGACCTCGCCCGCCTACCACCTCTTGCGGGGTTGGCACCACCTGCCGGAACTGCCGTATCTCGGACAGGATTTGGCCTACATCCGGGACGACCCGAACCTGAACTATGTCTAGGCCTAGTTCAGAAACAACTTGCGGTTTTGTGACCGCTCTACCGTGAATCACCATGGAAAACGGGAAGTTATTCCTTTCAAGTGCTAGCGGCCTGGAGCCGGCCGATGCATGTCCGGCAAAGCGAGATTGGGAGGCTGATCATCTCTTGGGCTGTGCCTCCCGCGGGCGCCCTCAGAACACCTCGGCGGGCCGGGACCTATCGAGCAATCCAGGAATCCCGGCCGCCGGCGACCGATTATCCAGGACCTGATTGAAGAGAGGCAGAGGCAATGAGTGGGGATGATTGTCAGAACAAGCTAACGGCCGAACTTGGGGTCCGTGCGGAACAGGTCGCCGCCGTCATTCAATTACTGGACGAGGGCAACACCATCCCGTTCATCGCCCGGTACCGCAAGGAGATGACTGGCGGTTTGGATGAGGAGCAGTTGCGGCAACTCGAGCAGCGCCTTGCCTATCACCGCAATCTGGCAGACCGCAAAGCGGTCGTGCTCAGATCTATCGCGGAACAGGACAAGCTGACACCGCACCTGGCGACTGCCATCAAGCAAGCCGCGACGTTGCAGGAGGTGGAGGACCTCTACTTGCCCTTCAAGCCCCGGCGACGCACTCGGGCCACCATCGCCCGCGAGCGCGGGCTGGAACCGTTGGCCAAGCTGATCCGGGAGCAGCCGCTTAGACTGCCTCCCTTGAGCCGGGTCGTCAAGCCCTATCTCTCCGATCAGGTGGTCACGGCGGATGATGCGTGGGCCGGCGCACGGGATATCGTGGCTGAGATGATCTCCGATGATGCCGAGGCGCGCGCTCGCCTTCGGCAGATCTTTGAGAATCAGGTCACTGTCCGGACAAAAGCCACCGCGGATGTCCCGGCGGCCGATCCAAAGGGAACCTATCGGCTCTATTATGACTATGTGGTCCATGTTCGCCAGCTCAAGCCGCATCAGATCCTGGCCTTCAACCGAGGTGAGGCGGCCAAGGTCCTCAGGGTGGAACTGGATGAGCCGGCCGATCAAGCGGTGGGGGTGATCATCTCCCTTCACCCGCCCAAGCGCCAGTCCCCGCTGGCGCCGCATTTGCTGGAAGCCGTGGAGGATGCCTACCGCCGCCTGATTCGACCGGCCATGGAGCGTGAGATGCGGCGGAACCTGACGCAAGTGGCCGAAGAGCATGCCATCAAGGTTTTTGTCACCAATCTCCGCGCACTGCTGCTGGCCCCACCCCTGCGCGACCGGACCATCCTGGCAATAGATCCTGCTTACCGAACCGGATGCAAGTTGGCCGTGATCGACCCGACCGGGGCAGTGCTGGAGGCCGGCACGATCTATCCGCACGCCCCACAACGGCGGTGGGATGAAGCCAGGCAAACCCTGTTCAAGCTGATTCAGTTGCACGACGTCAACCTGATCGCCATCGGCAATGGAACCGGCAGCCGCGAGACCGAGCAGTTGGCGGCCGAGGTCATCCAGGATGTCGATGGCCTTCACTACGTGGTGGTCAGTGAGGCGGGCGCATCAGTCTACTCTGCCATGCCGCTCGCCCGCCAAGAATTGCCCGACATGGATGTTTCCCTGCGCGGTGCGGTCTCCATCGGCCGCCGCACGCTGGACCCGCTGGCGGAACTGGTCAAGATCGACCCCCGTTCCATCGGGGTGGGGCTCTACCAACACGATGTGGATCAGAAACGGCTTGCAGAAGCGGTGGACATCGTGGTCGAATCGGCCGTCAACCACGTGGGTGTGAACCTGAACACCGCTTCACCGGCCTTGTTGCGGTATGTGTCCGGACTGGGACCCAAGACTGCCTCTGCCATCGTCGCTTACCGGGACGAGAACGGGCCGTTTCGCCGCCGTCAGGAACTGCTCGAGGCCAAAGGGGTGGGCCCAAAGGCCTTTCAGCAGGCGGCCGGCTTTCTGCGGATTCCCCAGGGCGAAACGCCGCTGGACAACACCGGCGTCCACCCAGAGTCCTACTCGATAGTCGACCGGCTAATGACCGAGATGCGGGATGCCGGCCGCTCGTGGGAAGGACGCGTAACCTGGGAGGCGCTGCCCCGGCTGGTGCCCGAGTACCGCGACTGTTTTGACGAGCCAGGCGAATTGGCCGAATGGCTGGGTGTGGGCGAGATGACCCTGGCCGATATTCTTAAAGAGTTGGAAAAGCCGGGCCGGGACCCACGGGACGACCTGCCCACTCCCATTCTGCGTTCTGATGTGCTTTCCATGGAAGACCTGCTACCGGGGATGCGACTAAAGGGAACCGTGCGCAATGTCGTCGATTTTGGGGCCTTTGTCGACATTGGCGTCAAGCAAGATGGGCTGATCCATGTCTCCGAGATGAGTGACCGACGGGTGCGTGATCCATTCGCCATCCTATCGGTGGGGGACATTGTGGATGTGGCTGTGCTCAGCGTGGATGTGGACCGCGGCCGGATTGCTCTCAGCTTGCGGCGGCAAGAGTAGCTCAGGCCTTCCGCTATCGCGGGTACGCAACTGAATCGAGCGCGGCCGGCAGGTCGGCCAGTTCTTCCAGAATGTTGCCCAGCGGATGTTCTGCGACTGCTCGAATGCACCAGGTGGGTGTGTAAGAGGTGCGCAGGAGAAAGAACGGAATCCCCATCACCAATGGCAGCGCTCCGGGAAGGGAAAAGGTGTCCGCCACCACTGCCAGTTGCGAGTTGTCGGCGGATTCCTGGACCAGCGCCTGATAATAGGCCGGCCGGCGAAGATCGACCGAGTATTTCGGCAGCACCTGCCAGACCTGTGTCTCCTCCCCGTGCGCAAGCACAAAGGAATGCGGCCAATCCGGCACCATCTCGTACTGTCGCGTATCACCCAGTACCGCGATTTCGGCCTCCAGTCTCAATGTGTTCAGGTGACGGCGAACCTTATCACCCAGTGAATTCGTGAGAATGAGGGGCGTGCGGCCGGGATGGTTATGCAGGGCGGCCAGCACGTCCCGAGCGCTAGGACGGAACTCTGGAGACAGCTCGGCCGTGTGGCGATGAAACAGGTGATTGGTACAGTCCACCACCGGATCGTATTCGGCCTCCGGAAAGGCGGCCGTCACTGCCTGGAGATAGGTGTTATTCTCCCGCAACAGCACCTGCAGCGTGGTGGTATTGAGAATAAAGGCACCTTCGTCACAGTAGGAAGCGATCAGTCCATTGACCTCCCACCAGTGGAGGTGCGGAGCGCGCAGCAAGCGTGCCCGCGTGGCCTCGTATTCGGCCGCGAGTAACTCCCGGGGTACGTGGATGATCTCGTGTGCCAGGGTGTCAAGCGATTTGGCCGCCAGCGGCGCTGCTTGAAGCTCTTCGGCCGTCAACGTCCCGTCGAAATCCACTATTACTTTCAAGGCTCTCCTCCGCTGTCGTGTCCTAAAGGGGATTATACTGCCGCCGCGCTGATTGAACCATAGATGGTGTCCAAGCATAGGCAAGACACCGCTCCCGTTTCAGTCCTGCGCTGGACACGTTAAGCAGGGAGCCGTGCGCGCCCCATCATCTCTCGCGCCGCGGCCCTCTGGATTCATTCCTTCACCACAGGCTTTTGTCGCCCGCGCCAACTCGCGGTACCATACTTGCATGCAGGGCATGGGCTCGTGGGTCTGGAGGTGTCATGGGTAACGACAAGATTGCTTTCTTTGACTGCTTTTCCGGTGCCAGCGGCGACATGCTGCTGGGTGCGTTATTGGATGCCGGGCTTGATCTGGAGGACTTGCGAACGGACCTTGCTCGCTTGCCAGTGAGCGGGTACCGGTTGGCGTCCGAAAGGGGAGTAAGCCGCGGTTTGGCCGGCGCCAGATTCACTGTGATTGACACTGGAAGCGACCGGCCGGCCCGGAATCTTCCAGTCATCCAGGACATGATCCGAGCCAGCAGCCTGCCGGAGGAGACCGGGAACCGCTGTCTGGCGATCTTTGCCCGGCTGGCAGAGGCAGAGGCTCAGGTCCACGGGACGACCATTGATCAGGTGCACTTTCACGAGCTGGGCGCGGTGGACACCCTGGTGGACATAATCGGCTTTGTCAGCGGATTGGAGCGACTGGGGATCGACCGGGTGTACGCATCACCGCTGACACTGGGGAACGGGACGATCCAGACGGAGCATGGCCGCCTGCCGGTTCCTGCGCCCGCCACGCTCAAGCTCCTGGCCAGCGTCAACGCGCCTGTCGTCCCTTCCACGGCCGGAACGGAATTGGTCACGCCCACGGGCGCTGTGCTGCTGGCTCATCTTGCCACCTTTGCCCGGCCGGCGATGCAGATTGAGCAGGTGGGGTATGGTCTGGGGACCAAGGAGCTCCCCTGGGCCAACGCGTTGCGGGTCTGGTTGGGCCCTCCC
>DAOUVM010000284.1 GCA_030667645.1 Ardenticatenales bacterium
GGTATCCCCCACCCTTAACATCTGTCGGGCCGTTTCCAGCCCGTATACCTCAATCAGCACCTCTTTCAACTGACTCCCACCGGTGGATCGAAAGGCCAATCGGCTGTCGTGGGTCAGACGAAAACGCACGGCCGGATATGCCATTGCATATCGGGTGACCAGGGCACTGATGTGCCGCTTTTCCGTGGCCTCGGTGCGAAGGAATTTGAGCCGCGCGGGAACGTTGAAGAACAGGTTATCCACTGCTATGACCGTTCCGTGCGCCGCACCCACCGTCTCCGATGACACGATTTGGCTGCCCTCGATCCGAACCCGCGTGCCAGCCATCTCTCCGGCGGCCCGTGTGACCAACGTTACCTGGGACACAGACGCAATGGAAGCCAGCGCTTCACCCCGGAACCCCAATGTCTGGATAGTGTCCAGATCGGAGGCACTGGTGATCTTGCTGGTAGAGTGACGATGAAAGGCGACCTGAACCTCGTCAGTGGGGATGCCCCCCCCGTCGTCGGACACGCGGATCAACCGCCGTCCCCCTTCCCGGACCTCAACAACAATAGAGCGCGCGCCTGCGTCAAGCGCGTTTTCCAGCAACTCTTTGACCACCGACGCCGGCCGTTCCACCACCTCCCCGGCCGCTATCTGAGCGGCGACCGATTCTGGGAGGACGTGTATGCGCATAAGTAGAGCCCGCCCGACCAAGGTGCCAATAGAGTCAATGGCAAGCGGCAAAACGATCCGTCACCGCTCTATGGTGAGCGACGCAATTGTACCACATTCCCTGATGCTACTCTGGGGCCGGTCCAGACCACTGGGGGACGAGAACAATCATCATCTCAGAGCGCTGCTGTCTGTTGTCTATCTCTGCACAAAGTAGCAGTCCCAATCCACCGTAGCTCCCGCACTGTCATGCAGCCAGGCGCAATCTCCACCATTGTTCCAGATTGCCGTTTCGCTACCATAGCTGAATCCGCACCAGTCGGCATGGTCCTGATTGGTATAGACCCTGCACACCTGTTCTGGCTGGATGATATAGCTGGGGAAATGGAAAGAGTTGTGGGCCGTGTCCTGCAGGGACCACCCGCTCAACTCGATGCGCTGTGAATCATTGTTTCGGATTTCGACATACTCATCCGGTTCGTTGCTGCCCGAGCCGCGGTACAAGATGCTCACAATGATGATGTCACCGCTGGTAGCGGGGGGTGGCGTCGCGGTCGGTGTCGCAGTCGGTGTGGCGGTCGGCGACGGAGTGTGGGTCGGAGGTGGTGTTGGGGTGGATGTAGGCGTGAGAGTTGGATCGTTGCGCACCAGCGGAAGATAGGAGGGATAGGTAGCTTCCACTACCCTGACGCGGTCCTTGCCGGCTGTCACCGCATGTGGAAGGTCAACCATCATCGCGGCAACCAGCACGATCACCACTACCAAACCCAATCCAAACCATGATTGCCAATGCAATCTAGTCACGATCGGTTTTCCTCGCCTACTGTCGGCCTACCCCACCGGTCGCCAATGGCGGCGGCACGGCGCCATCTGTCTTGACCCGCGGCGGGCTCTCCTACACCCTCCCATCCACTGGATCGCAGATGCCGGACGGCAATTGCTCAGAGAGCTTGGAGCCTAGCCTTGGCTCAACATCAGTCGTTTGAGAGCCTCATGGGTGTCCAGGCTGGCCTCGGCCGGTCGCTGAACGATGATCTCCTTTTGGCCGGATCCCGTCTGCAGTCCCTCAATGGCCCGCACATCGGCCGCCAGGCCGTCAGCCCACTGGTTTCCAAAAGCGCGCCCCAGGCTGGTGACACTGATGCGCACAGCACTGCCTTGGTTTCGATAGGAAGGGTAGAGGGAACAGATGGTCGTGTTTCCGATGAGCAGGGCGGCCGATGACGCTTCCATCTTGATCTTGTGACCGGCCTCCCGCCAGCGGGCCATCAGGTCGCCGAACAAGGCGCCATGTTCCTTGTCACACTCTTCAAAGAACCTCTCTTCGGTAAGCTTTGCTCGTGTCATTTCTCACCTCCCGGGGACGGCAGGCCACCTGCCGTTCAAACTAGGCATTACTGGCTACTATGCCATGCCCAGACCCATATGTCAAATCTGGCTCTCCTACGGCAGGGCCATCACGGCGTCGAGAGACGGGGGAGTGACCCTCCCAAAGCTCAGTATTTCCTCTTTGCCCCTCCAGACCTCGATACTAAATGCTGTGCCGGGTCCCAGAGGGATAGCCAATGCGTTCACCGTACCATCGCCAGAGGCCAGTTCCCGGATAGTGATTGCCGCCAACTCGCCCGGTTCCAGGCTGCTGTTACCGTTGCTGTCGATGAGAAACTCGACCTCCCACTGGACGTTCGCAACCTGCTGGTATCTGTCGCCATAATCAATCGCCAATTGATGTTCACTTGCATCCACGGGCTTGAGGTCTACCGGCGCGCCCCCAGGAACGTTCGCTATCGTAAAGACAAGCTCGTCGATGCCGGAGCCGCTGCCCGGCACTGCCGCCTTGGCGATCACCGCGCCGCGCAATTCGAGGGAACTGCGAACCTGGTCGATCCCGCTGCGAACCGCCCCCTCCCCCCGGTACATTCCCGCAGAAGAGATCAGGAAAGCAAAGGCGCTGGCAAATACCACAAAGCCGGCAAAGATAGCCGCGATTGGAGCCAGATCAATGGTGGGGGCTTTACCTGGCATGATCTGTGGGATGGCCGATTTGACCTTGCTGAACCAACCCTCGATGTGCGTGCTGGGAACGGCCCTCGCACTGTCAGACGGAATGACGACACACCTGGCCCGGTCGGCGACCGCGGTCAGATCTCTCGCGAATTCGCCGGCTGTGGCAAAGCGGTCCTCTCTGTGTTTGGCCATCGCCCGCCTGATCACCGGATCACAGTCGGGGAGCAGGTTCGGGTTGAGCTTCACGGCTGAGGGAACAGGCGCATACGCGTGCCGGTAAAGCAGTGCAGCAAGAGTGGGAGCGTCAAAGGGCGCTCGCCCGGTCAGCATCTTGAACACAACTGCTCCCATCTGGTACACATCGGATCGCGCATCGAGCCGCTCGCGTTTCTCCTGCTCCGGGGTCATGTACTCTGGAGCGCCGATGATCGCCATGCTGTGCGGATCCTGGGCCAGTTGCGCAAAGCCAAAGTCTGTCAGGTAGGCGGCTCCTTTGGTGTCAAAGAGAATGTTCCCGGGCCTGATATTACCGTGCACGACTCCATCGGCGTGGACCTCGTCGAGAGCAGCACAGATTCGCTGGATGATCTCGACGGTGTCTTTCATTGAAACGGGTCCCTGCTCGAGTCGCTCTCTGAGCGAGCCACCATTCATCAACTGCATGACCACGTACGCGCTCTCACCGTCCTGGCCACAATGGTGCACTGTCACAATGGCGGGATGCTCCAGCCTGGCAATGATTCCCAGATCGTGCCGAAAGCGCTCGTAGAAAGCGGGGTCCTGTGCAAAGCCAGGCGGGAGGGCCTTCAGGCCGGCGTCGCACTGCCGGCCGGGATCATATACCCTATAGACGACCCCCGTGGTGCTGCAGCCCAGCTCTTCTCGAACCAGGTACTGATCAAATGACAAATCCATCAAATCAGTTCCTCCGGCGAGGACCGGTTCCCGTCAACTCGGTGAGAGTGATCTGGCCTCGTGCCAATTTGGCGAGCGAGGCCACCGGTTCAGCCTGTTACCTGTTCGTCTAGTTGCCAACTGCCGCTCAGTTCTTTGAACTTGCCGGTCGTCATGAACACCACCCGCTCGCTTATGTTCGTTACCCGGTCTCCCATCCGCTCCAAGTTGTGGGCTACCCACATCAGGTAGGTGGCGCGGTTGATGCTTCGCGGGTCTTCAAGCATGTACGTCAGCAACTCGCGGAACACCTGATCATTGAGCTGGTCGATCTCATCGTCACGTTCCGCGGCTGCCATGGCAGCCGCCGGA
>DAOUVM010000185.1 GCA_030667645.1 Ardenticatenales bacterium
GCCAGTTCCAACTGGGGACGTCCAGCCTGTCCTGCTGAACGATGACCCCTGCTTCGGAGTCGAGCAGTTGGGCAAACATGACGGCGTCGCGGTCAGACGGGAGTTCTCCCGCAATCTGCCATACGGTGACCAGGTCGAGATTCTGGCCCGCCCGAACCTGGCCAGGGGGCAACTCTGCCTGTAGCAGCAGCAACTGATCACCCACGCTCGCAATCGGTTGATCAGGATGAGCTGGCGAACCATTCCATCGAAAGACGTCAAACCCGGGACTGAGATCGTCCGGCTCGAGAGTCACACGGAAATCCGGCGTCAGGTCGGGCGCCAGGTATGCCTGGAGTCGCGGGTCAATCGGATCTGCCGGTGAAACGATATAGGTGACGCTGTCCGCGGCCGGGAGCAGCATCCCCCCCCTGCCATCAAACCAGCGCAATCGGTCATCAACTCCTCCCAACATTGCCTCTACGACACGAGGGTCGTGATACTGACCCGGGAAGAGGGCGGAAATGGCGATTGCATCGTCAGGGAAGTGCCGAACCGCATCGGCGATGGCAACCAGATCAACGTGGTAGTGTACCCGCACGTCACGATCCTCCGCCCACCGCACACAGTCGCGCACGGTCATAACGGCGACCAGGGCAAACAGAGCCGCCGCTGCGGGTACCAGAGCCCGAGCAAAGTGATCACACAACCAGGCATACGATCGCTGTTCCTTACTGCAACGACCCCGGATAAACCGGCCGGCGCCGACGAGGCTCAGCGCGGGAAAGAGATACAGAACCGGCTGCGCGGCGATGGCCCGCAGATTGGCCGCTTCGATGCCGGTAGCAAGAGCAGGGGCAAGACCGGCCGCGAGCCAGAATAGGGCAAACGCATGAGCCGGCCGCCGCCAACGCCAGAGGGCCAGCAACAGGCCAGAATAAAACAGGACGCTCATCACCGGCCCCAGCAACGGTTTGCCGGGCACGTTGTAGGGGATAAATGTATCGCCGCGGAAAGAGATCATCTGAATCGTCTCTCCGGCTCGGGCGAGTATGAGGCTGGCGTCACCATCCAGCAGAGCTCGCAGCGGCCGGTCGAGCTGGCCAACCCGAATCTCGGCCGAGGGATGCGCTCCCAAGTACAGAAAGAGCGGCGCGCTAACGAGGGCCGCCACCGCCAGGATCAGCGACATCCCTCTCCAGACTCGGCGCCACACATCCCGTCGAACGACCAAGAGGTAGACGCAGAAAACCAGCAGCACAGCGGGCATCAATCGAGCAGCCAGGTAGGTGTATAAGCAGAGGCCAAGAGCCAGGCCAGAGAGAAGGTACTGAGCGACCCCGTGGCGACCTTTTTCTCGTTCCCTGGACCCCCGGCCCATGGCGACCCACAGCATCCAAGCCGCTGCAGCGAACAGCACCGGCAGGGTGATCGCCCGCAACCCCAGGCGGCTGGTGATCACGGGCCAGAAACCAACAGAGAGGCCGGCCGCCGTCAAGAGAGCGACCTCTGTGTCAAAGGCGCGCCGGACCCAGGAATAGGTAGCTGCCACCAGCAGCATGCCCCAAATGGCGCTCGTCAGCCGCATAACCCACGGCGACCGACCCAGAACCGCCATCAGCGCAGCGACACTATAGGGATAGAGCGGCTCTTTTCCTTGCGCGACCGGGAAAAAGATGGGAAGCACGCCATCCAGAACGGCCGCGGCATCATGCACGTTGTTGGCTTCGTCGTGCGTCAGGCCAGGGGGCACGCTGTCGAGTCGCCAGAGACGAAGAAAAGCGGCCGCCAAAAGAATGAGCAACAGCCACAGCCATTCGGATCGCAGGGCGCGCTCCCTCATTCGTGGTTCATCCTGTTTCAATCACCTGGCCAGAGCCGCGTCGGAGCGATGGTCCCGGCAGAGCGACATAGCCCTCTCGAGACGAGGGTTATTGGGCGAGTCGTTGCGGTTGGTAGTCGTGACGACCGCCCCCCGCGTGATAACCGGGTCAGCGGTCACGCATCGGGCAAGCCACAGTAGCAGAACTCGGAGCCCGTCAGGGGGCACCCATTCCCTCCAAAGGAGGCAGAACATCTGCCGACTACTTTCATGACGCATACAATCGCCAGAGGGATAATCTCGCCCGGAAGAATAGGCCCCCGGCCGTCTGGGATGAGATCACCCGCTGACCGGGCAATTGGCGACCCATCCCATCCCGACGAACGGGGGCAAGAAGACTGGCCCGAAGGTATCTCCGTGCCTGCCTACTCTTCTGGGTGCGGCAACAATGCATCCATGGCAAAGTCTCCGCTGACCACGATCGGTCCGTGCGGAGTCATGTCCCATCCGGCAGTGCGGCGGCCGCTAGCTGGGTAGACCTCATAGTTATCCCAGGAGAAAGTAGTATAGTTGGTTTCATAGGTCGAGCCATACAGACCAAACAGCACCTGATAGTTAGTTGTAGGCCGAGCATGGCCAAACGTTCCCACCAACGTGCCATTGCAATAGATGGCAATGTCGTTCGCCGTCCTAACGATCTTCCAATGGTTCCAAGCCAATCCATCGGAACCATAATTGTAGTGTTGACTGTCCAGCAACCTCCATTCCATGTCGTCTTGACCACCCGGGTAATCCCTCAGGATGCCCCATTTGTGTTGACCAGCCCCCTCCCACAGAACCCAAAGCATGAAATAGTCACCCAGATCCGACTTGGTCGGATCCGGATCATCCTTGGCGTCAAAGAGAATCCCGTACGCTGTCCACCAGCCTCCGCTGTACCGGAACCGGGCGTCAACTTCGATCACATAATCCCCCTCCGGCAATTCCACACCGGGACTGGACTTGACATCGGTTCGATCATCGCCGATATCCAGGTGGTATTCCCCATTGCTGTAAAACCAATGATACCAATCCTGGGGATCAGGATGGTGCACGGTCGACCATCCGCTTTCGGGATCGTCGAAACCGTCCAGGTAATGGTATTCAGGCGTGGGACTCGGTGTAGGCGTCGGAGTCGGCGTGGGGGTAGGTTCATTGCACACCGCAGGAAGGTACACCCTCTGCTCAACCATGGAGTATAGGCCGACATTGTCGACAAAGGCCCCTTTGCCATCACTGCCGCTAGCATTGCTGCTAAAGAGAAAGGCGATCCACACTTGATCCCCGCCAGCGAGGCTGGAGATATCCAGCGTTTGCGCCTCCCAACCCTGACTATTCCCACTCAAGGTCGTCAGAACATCATCGAAATCCGCAGGATTGCCACCTTCTGTGGAGGCCAGTACTTGCAGCACATCAAGGCTCACCTGGGTATCCAGCCAGTGATCGAACGTCAACCGGGCGGATGTGGTCCCGGTCAGATCTACCGGACCATAGATCATCCAAGAGAGAGCGCTGTCAGGATAGGTATCAGTCTCCGGATCGAGCAATCCCCCATCCGTACCACCACCGATTGCCCAGACACTGGCGGCGCCCTGGCTGTGAGTGTAGGCAGAGGTGGCCCAATAGAATTCGCCCCCTTCCGTCCCATTCTCATCGGTGATGAGCCACCCGGCCGAGATGCCGGACTCGAATGTCTCGGTGAACACAGTGGCCCAGCCGGCCCCGCTGGCCGCAGAATGCAGTTCATCCGAATCCGCACCAGCTCCCGGCAGCGCTCCCAGCAACAGACCCGCAAACACGATTCCCGCAATCACAATCCCCGATACCACAATGCCCCGCCTAAACGGGTTCACGACGTCAGCAATTAAACTATCCATAAGGTTGATTTTCCTTCAGATCCTCTTGGGTTAAGCCTTGCACCAGCGGATTCGCTGCCGTGGCGCACGGCGAAGACAGTGAGATTCTACTTGCCACAAATACCTTTGTCAAGATGCGGGTAGTTCCTGGGGTCGCACACTCATGGTGGAGTGGGGGAGACAACCTTGACCGCGCCCTCTAGCCAAAGCCGATCATCATCGACCCGGCGACCATCAGGTGTCCACAGGGCCAGGCGGTCACCCGTCTGCCAATCATACATTCCGATTGCCAGCCGATAATCCCCCGCGGGAGCCTCGGGGGGAATATCGACGAGGTAGGAATCATCAACGATCTGACTAGGCCACCAACGATCCGGCGGGTAGAGACCGTCATAGGGGATTTTGTCGTGCTGTGCGATCAGCGAGCCATCCGGCGCAACCAGGTGGACAAAAACAGACCAGTAGTTCTCGGCCGGAGCGTCCGAGATCCAATACAGCATCAGGGCCAGCGGGTTGCCGGCCATCACGGGGGCGCCGGGAAGCGAGTAGCCCATCAGACGCATTGTCTCTCCAAAACGCGTTCCATCCAATGTATCCACGGAGATGTGGTCCTCAGTCAGAAACGGCAGTTCCGAATCGCGCAACCAGATATCCAGCTCCTGATAGTCGCGTCGGAAGCGGCCGATCTGTTCATAGTTCGCGTCGAGGAAACGGTGAAAGCGAGGATAGTCCCGCAGGAAAACCATGTGGTTGGCTGTGAGCAGCGACTGGTCAATGACAACCATGCGCGTGTTGGTTGCCACCATCTCTTCGATCAGCAGCTCGCCTGTGATCTGCCCGCTCGTGATGGCCCCATGGGAGAGAGCTGCGCCGGAATAGGTGGTCGCCCGGCGGGAATAGAAACATAACCCAATATCATCAGCCAAGATCGTGTCTTCGGGCGTGGTCCGCTCGCGGATAATCTGCACAATCGTCTCCGTGTCGCTGTCTCGCCACCGGGCCCGCCACACATCAGTCTTTACAGCGGGAACGATCACAGCGAGCAGAGCAGCAGCACTCATCAGCCTCATCCACCACCGCCCACTTTGGAACCCGTCTGCCAGCAGCCAGGCTGCCAACAACGATAGAGCAGGCAAAAGAAACATAAAGTGCCGTTGGCCAAGCCCGCGCGAGAGAGCGAGGAAAACGAGGACGACAGGAATCTGCCACGCCCAGCGCCTCCGGCCATCACGCCTGGACCAGCCCCAACACGCTGAGAGCAGCGCCAGGGGGACGAACACGGGATAGAATCCCAGGTACTCCCAGTAGAGGCGCAATTTACCCTCAGCCACTGCCCCGACGGTCTGTTCGCTGCCCTGAGCCAGGTGATGCCCCAGAACCAGATCAAAGAAGCTGGGAGCGACAAGCGTGAAAACCCCAGCCAGAACCGTCACCACCAACACCAGCGGTATTCCCAGCGCCACCCCGTCCCGGAATAGCTCTCGATGCGAACGGGCGCCCCGTAGCCATTCCCATACCAACCATAACCCGATTCCGGCGGCCGGAAGAACCCCAAATAGCTTTGACATGGTTGCCAGGCCGAAACAGATGCCGGCCACGACCAGACGCCGGCGGCGTCGCCTCTCGCCTGGCCAGGTGGCGAGGACCAGCCCGGCTACCACCAGCACGATCATACTCGGCTCATTACGAAAGATCCGGCCTACATTGAACACGTCAGGGTGAGTTAGGAATAGTCCCATGGCCAACAGCCCAACCAACCAATTGGCATGTTTTCTCCCGGCAAGGTAGAGCAGGCCGCCAGCGACAAATGTCAAAAGGACATTGTACAATCGCATAACGACCAGCGACGGTCCGCCAAGCTCCATGACGGCCCATCCGCCATACAGGAAGACAGGCAATTGAGGGGTAAGGAAATCCACATAAGGCGCCTCTCCCTGCATCATGCGCCAGACCTGGTAGAGATACTCACCCTCGTCGTCATGCACCCGCCAGCCGCTCAGGTTGTAGAGATAACCTGCCAGCAATAGCAGCCACACGCCCAAGGCCAACCAA
>DAOUVM010000270.1 GCA_030667645.1 Ardenticatenales bacterium
CGGGTTGCAGGGCGCGCTCTGCCCCCCAGACGGTTGCCCAGAACTCTCCTGTGACTTTGTTCAGTTCTGGATCAACCTCCTTGAGTTTGCGAAAGCACGCCGGCGCCAGTGCGGGGCGGTGTTTCTTTGTCATTGACTTGGCCTCAGAGCCTCGTGCCTCTCCGCAATGGTGGTCGCCAATTTATCCAGGGCCGCGAAATCCTCGTCCCTGGGGTAGCCCTTGATGACGACCGGATCCAGTATCTCGGCCTTCAGGTTAGGGATCATACCAGCCAGTTGCTTTACCATCTTGCCGCCCCAGCCGTAGGAGCCGATGATCGAGACGAACTTGACCTTGGGCCGCAGGGCGTTTGCCAGGTAAGCCGCGTAGATGACGTTCGGATGTGCGCCGGTCAGGACGGTGGGCGATCCGATCACGATGGTGGCGGCGTCCACCAGCGCCATGGCCAGTTTCCCGATGTCGGTGGCGGCCAGGTTGAACTGTTCCACAGTCACCCCTTTTTCGACCAGACGGTCCACCAGGTGGTCGACCATCACGCGGGTGGTGCCGTGCATCGAGATGTAGGGCAACACGACGATGTTCTTCGGGTCGCCAAAAACCCAATCGTGATACGCCTCCAGGATGAACTCAGGCCGGTCGTATATCGGGCCATGGCTAGGGGCAATGAGGGAGATTTCGTACCCCCGGACTTTTTCCAGGTTCTTCTGGATGATCTGGCGGAACGGCATCATGATCTCTGCATAGTATCGCTTGGCCGCTTCGTAGACCCGGCCTTTGTCGGTGACGTACAGGTCAGTACTGGCCAGATGAGAGCCGAGAAAGTCGCAGGAGAAGAGAATCTTGTCCTCCCGCAGATAGGCCAGCATCGTCTCGGGCCAGTGAACCCACGGCGCGTGGATGAACTCGAGTGTTCTGTCACCCAGCGACAGTGTTGCGCCGTCGTCCACCGCGAGAATGCGGTCTTCCGGCGCCAATAACAGATCTACGAGCATCCCTTTGCATTTGGGCGTGCAGACGACCTGCGCCTCGGGATATCTTTCGAGAACCTGCGGCAGCGTGCCGGAATGGTCCTGCTCGGCGTGGTTGGCGATGACATAGTCAATGCGCTCGACGTTCAGTTGGTTCAGGCGGCCGAACAGAAGGTGTGACATGGTGGGGTCAACTGTGTCTATCAGCGCCCTTTTTTCACTTCCCTGGATCAGGTAAGCGTTATAACTCGTGCCGTCGGGGAGTGGGATGAGATCGTCAAACAGCCGGCGATCCCAGTCAACAGCTCCCACCCAGTAGATGCCATCCTTAATCTTCCTTGGTTTCATCACTTGACCTCACTCTACCTTTTCGAACATATCCTTGCCCACGCCACATTCGGGGCAAACCCAGTCGTTGGGCAGCGCCTCGAAAGGCGTGCCGGCGACAACCCCGCTATCGGGGTCGCCCAACTCAGGGTCATAAATGTACCCGCACACAACACATTCCCACTTGGTCATTTTTCCCTCCTGTACTGATAGGCTCGTCCCCCCGTTGAGTGTTGTCAGGGGGCACAACGGTTGTCAGCAGCTCCTTAACAGTCCAAATGTGATCGATTGGTCCTGCAGCCATAGCAGGCGTGCGACGGCGATAAAAGATCGTTCCTTTGGTCTCGACACACGTACAACTGCACGTCTTGCACTTGTGGCGCTGGCGACCTGCTTGGGTTCTGGCGAGTCTAATGATGTCCGTCTGGTCTTCACCTTGCAGCTTGCTATGATCGTCACAGTCTGGGTCAGGCCAGAAATCGGCCACTCGAGCCTGCTTTGGCAGATTCGCACCTCCCTCTGAGTGTTGACCGTGCTGCATTGTACCTCATCCTTCAACAACACTCAACAGAGTGTAGAAACACACGCGAGGCGCCGTCCCCTCTGCAGGTCGGCTGCTGCACAGGAAAGCTGGCAGGGGTGGCGAATTGGCATATTGGTACATTGGCGAACCGGCAGATCAGCAAGTCAGGCAACGAGTTGGACAGCCAACTTGCTACACCCCACTGAACGCACTGAAGCCGCCATCTACCGGTACCACGACCCCAGTGACAAAGGCCGAAGCCGGCGAGAGTAGCCACAGCACCGTGCCCACCAAGTCCTCCGGCAGGCCAAAGCGCACCATCGGCGTGTGCTCAATGATGGTGCGGCCGCGCTGGGTCAGTTCGCCGGTGGCCTCATCGGTCAGCAAGAAACGATTCTGCTCGGTGAGAAAAAAGCCGGGCGCAATGGCATTGACGCGGATGCGAGGCGAGTATTCCTGCGCCACGTGGACCGCCAGCCACTGGGTGAAATTGCTGACCGCCGCCTTGGCGGCCGAATAGGCCGGGATTCGGGTCAACGGCCGGAAAGCATTCATCGACGACACGTTGAGGATCACACCCTCTCCGCGCTCTGCCATCAGCCGGCCGAAAACCTGACTGGGCAGCAACGTCCCGACAAAGTTGAGGTTGAAAACCCACTGGATGGCATCGGCCGGCAGGTCAAAGAAGGCAAGATCAGCACTGGTGGTGGCCTGGGGGTTGTTTCCCCCCGCACCATTGACCAGGATATCCACCCGGCCAAAGGCCTCCACAACCGTCCCGGCGGCGGCCTCGAGGCTGGGTTTGTCGAGCACGTCGCACTGGACCGCAACCGCTGTTCCGCCAGCCGTCAAGATGTCGTTCGCCACCTCTTGCGCCGCCTCCAGAGACCGGTCCAGGACGGCGACCCTGGCCCCAGCACGGGCGAACGCCCGGCTCATCGCTCCGCACAACACCCCGCCACCGCCGGTGATCAGGACCGCCTTTCCCGACAGACCAAATAAGGATTTCAGGTATTCGTTGCTCATTTCACATCTCTCATTTCTTCTTGCTCATCTCTTCTTGCTTATCGCTTTCAACCGTCACACCCCGGTCCACCTCGGGTCGATAGATCGCTGATGCGCCGACGTCTCGCAGGGCGTTTTCCAGTGGAGTGGCATCAGGCCAGGGCCAGAGCGCAATGATCGTCCCGCCGTGGCCGGCGCCGGCCAGCTTGGCCCCCAGGGCACCAGCGTCGAGGGCGGCTCCAATCAATGTTTCATTCGACTCGCCCGAGCCGCCCAGCTCTCGCTGAATGGCATGGTTTTCATTCATCAACTGGCCCAGCAGGGTCCAATCTACCGTCAGGAGCGCCTTTTTTCCCAATCGGGCGATTTCGGTGATGCGCCGGTACCCATCCACGACCACCGCTTCCCCCTCCAGCCAACGTTCGCGGATCGGCTTGTGGACGGCACCAGAGGCGTGTTGCACCCCGGTAAAGCCCAACACAAACGGCGGTGATCCCTCCGCCCCAGGTCCAGTGGGCGGAAGATGGGCCGCCAGAGGCTCAACAGTCGCATAAAGCTCCGCCTCGGCCTCACGGTAGAACTGCTTGCCCCCGAAATCCATATAGTTCAGCCCGCCAAAGGTGCACATGTAGGCATCCTGGTACCCGCACACGACCTTGAGGTAGTTCAGCTCGACGTAGCGAGCCCGTTCCGCCAGGCGGTAGGGGGGATCGTTCTCTCCCTGCCAGGCAAGCAGGGCCTGAAGCAGGGCCACCACCAGCGCGGTGGAGCCGGCCAGCCCGCTGTGCAAGGGGATTTCGCTCTCGTACCGCACGTGACAAGGCGGCGCGACAGGAAGATGAAGATAGTCGAGGACGGCGCGGGCCACATCGAAATGGTCGCGCCGTGGCCGCAGGTCATCTCGGCCGGCGATTTCGAACTCTTCTCCGTTGGTCTCCAGCACGAGGCGGGCGGAAGGCACCACCGTCACGCGCGCCCGCAACGCTACCGAACACGAAAGAACCGCGCCCCCATACATGTCGGTTGGATTGCCAATGATCCCGGCCCGGCCGGGCGCCGAGCAAACCAGCACACGCCGCTGGCGACCCAAATCGCCGTGCTGATCAGAGTTCATACGCCTTGGCCTTGATGTACTTGCGGACCAGGTAGCCGTACCGCTCATCAGCGAGGGCAAAGTCAAAGAAGGTGCGAAAGTAGCTCTCAAAGTTGCCCACGTCATAGCGAACCTGATCAGGAGAGAGAAGCCACGCGTAGACCGGCTGTCCCATCTGGATGAGCATTCTGATCGCGTCAGATAGCTGTATCTCTCCGCCTCTATCGGGAACGGTGCGGTCGAGAGCCTCAAAGATGGCGGGGCTAAAGACATAACGCGCCGCCACC
>DAOUVM010000195.1 GCA_030667645.1 Ardenticatenales bacterium
ATCCTGCACGCTGCCCACCGTGAACTGGAATCGCTCTGCCTGGACCGGGATACTGCTCACTTTAAGGAGCAAGTGGCGCTGCGCTACGCTGACCTGGTCTACTTTGGCAAGTGGTACCATACGCTCCGCGAGGCGATTCAGTTGTTCATCACGGAAACACAAAAGACGGTGACCGGCTGGGTTCGCCTCAAGCTGTACAAGGGGAGCGCGGCGGTGATCGGCCGCTACAGCCCGAACAGTCTCTACCGGGAGGATCTTGCCACTTTTGGCCAGGATGACGTGTACAGTCAGGGGGACGCGGTCGGATTCATTAACCTGTTTGGCCTGCAGATGAAGGTTCAAGCGATGATGGAGGTCAGCAACGGCGGAAGGACGCGCTACGCAGCGCCGGATTATTCGCAGTTCAAGCGGGACTAGAGGCTAAAGGGGAAGCGACATGGCGATGAAGACACTTGCCGATGGGACAGTTGCCAGTCCCACAGGATTCGTGGCCGGGGCAGCTATCTGCGGTTTGAAGGAATCCGGTAACCTGGATCTTGCGATAGTGGCCTCCGATCGCGACTGCACGGCCGCCGGGGTCTTTACCCGGAACCAGGTTGTCGCCGCCCCGGTTGTTCTGGGTCGGGAAACCCTGGCAGCCAACAACGGCAGCATCCGGGGCGTGGTGGCCAATTCGGGAAACGCGAATGCTTGCACAGGTCAGCCTGGCGTGATGGCCGCCCGCGAGATGCAGCGGAGCGCAGCCGATGCACTCTGCTGCGTCCCGGCCCAGGTGTTGGTTCTCTCGACCGGGGTCATCGGCAAGCAACTCGACGTAGAGAAAGTGAGGCGCGGTATCGTGACCGCCTCCGCAGATGCCTCGGCCCGAGGTGGAGCAGCCGCGGCTCGGGCCATCATGACGACCGATACTCGCCCGAAGACGCTCGCCGTGCAGGTCGAGCTACCAGGCGGCACAGTCACGCTGGGCGGCATGGCCAAGGGCGCCGGAATGATTCATCCCAACATGGCGACGTTGTTGGGTGTGCTCACTACCGACGCGGCGGTTCAGGCTAGTGAACTGGAGGCGCTGTTTGCCATGGCCGTGGACAGCAGTTTCAACCTCATCTCGGTGGACGGCGATACCAGCACCAATGACACTGTGCTGCTGCTGGCCAACGGGGCAAGTGGAGTGGTGGTGGCAGAACCCGACGCGGTCGCCGTTTTTAGCAGGGCTTTGATCGCCGTTTGTGTTAAACTGGCGCAGATGATCGTTCGTGACGGCGAAGGGGCAAGCAAGTTTGTGGAACTGGTGGTCACGGGAGGGCGTGTGGAGGCCGAGGCGCGCGCCATCGCCCGGACCATCGCCAGCTCTCCACTGGTCAAGACCGCCTTTGCCGGCAGTGATCCAAACTGGGGCCGAATCCTTGCCGCCGCAGGTCGGGCCGGGGTTCTCCTTGATCAAAGCCGGCTCGCTCTCTGGGTCAGCACTGGGACTGCTGATGGCCCGCACATGCAACTAGTCGCAAGGGGCAAATCGCTCGAATACCTGGAATCGGCCGCTGCGCGTGTCTTCTCCCAGCCCGAATTCCGGGTTCATCTTGATCTGGGTCTGGGCGATGGCAAAGCTACTGCCTGGACCTGCGACTTGACACACGAATATGTGTCCATCAACGCGGACTACCGCACATAGTCTGCGCCTTGGCGCCGACCACTGTCGCGCCGCGTGCAATGCACAGAGAGGGAGCTGTGATGAAACTCTGGGGCACTCGTTTTACCAAGACAACCGATTCGCTGGTGCATCAGTTCAATGCCAGCCTCTCCTTTGACGTGCGTCTGTACGATGAGGATATCAGGGGCAGCATGGCTTGGGCGCGCGGGTTGAGCCGGGCAGGCGTGCTGACACAGGACGAGGCACGAGAGATTATCGCCGGGCTGGAGGCGGTGCTGAGCGAGCTGGCGACCGATGCATTTGTCTTTGACCCGGCCGATGAGGATATCCACACTGCTGTCGAGCGGCGGTTGACGGAGCTTGTCGGCCCGGTGGGTGGAAAGCTGCACACCGGCCGCAGCCGCAATGACCAGGTGACCACCGCCCTGCGCCTCTATCTACTGAGAGAGATCGCCTCCTTGCGCGGTTCTCTGGTCCAATTGCAGGTCGCCATTGTCGACAAGGCTGCCGCTCATCTCGACATCATCATGCCCGGTTACACTCACTTGCAGCAGGCACAGCCCGTGCTTTTTGGCCACTGGCTGATGTCCTTTTTCTGGAGATTCCAGCGCGACTGGGACAGACTGGCAGAGGCGGCAAGGCGCACCTCCGCCCTGCCGCTGGGGGCTGGGGCCCTGGCCGGCAATCCCCTGGGCGTGGATCGTCATGCCCTGGCGGTCGATCTGGGTTTTGCAACCGTTATGGAGAACAGCGTGGACGCGGTCTGCGACCGGGATTACGTCGTGGACTTAATTGCGTGGGCCTCCCTGCTGCAAATGCATCTCAGCAGCTTGGCCGAGGATATCATCATCTGGTCCAGCTCCGAGTTTGGCTTTGTCCAGGTGGATGATGCCTATGCCACCGGCTCTAGCCTGATGCCGCAAAAGCGAAACCCCGACTCGCTGGAGTTGATACGCGGCAAGAGCGGCCGTATAGTCGGGCACCTTGCCGGTACGCTGACCACCCTGAAGGGATTGCCCTCCACCTACAACAAGGACCTGCAGGAGGACAAGGAGGCGCTTTTTGACACCTTGGACACCGTGGCGCTGGAATTGCCCATCGCCGCCGGAGTGATTCGCACCCTGAAGGTAGACCGCGCTCGCATGGCGGCCGCCCTGGACGATAGTATGCTAGCCACCGATCTTGCCGATTACCTGGTGCGCAGGAAGGTTCCTTTTCGCCAGAGCCACCGTCTGGTGGGGCGCGTGGTCCGACGGGCTGAAGAGCTACAGGTGCAGTTGAGAGAACTCGACCTGGCAGAATACCAGGCCATCCACCCGGGTTTTGCACAGGACCTGTACGCGGTTCTGGATTTTCAACGCTCGGTAGAGTCGCGAGATGCAAGAGGAGGCACAGCGGCGGCCGCGGTTCGCATCCAGATCGAGCAGGCCAGGATGATCCTGGAAGACTCGATGAGCGGCGCCGTATAGCCGTCCCGGAGCGGGAGTATCCTGACCGGCTTGCTTGGGTGGGTTATCCCACCGAGTGTCCGGTCGTCGTGCCTGGAACATGCGAAAAGTCGCGAGATAGGCGACCCGTTCGACTTGCGCCTACTCTGGATACTGCGGCAAGCTTTCTCTCACCAGGTCAATTGGTCCCAGGTGTGTCTTTCCAAACGGCGTGGGGAGGGTGGTGAAGAATGGACCAGACGCCGTTTTCGCTGCTGCGAAGGAGCAACTGGCAGGGCCGGAAGAGGGGATCAGCGGCCGGTCAAGGCAAAAGTGCGCAAGAAAGCAACCAACGCCCAGGCCTCGTTATCGGCATAGATGTCACCCCATCCCGGCATCCCTGTGCCCATCCCTCCGCGAACGATCTTGCCGTGCAGCAGCGCATCCGACACCCCATACATGAACACCGGCTCGGCCCAGTCAACTGGGGCTTCTGCCAGGTCACGGGCCATAATGCCGTCACCCTCGCCCTCTGGACCGTGGCATGCGACACAGTCGCGGCTGTAGAGAGCGTCCCCCAGGACTAGTGAATCGTCAGAAACTGGTTGTCTCCAGGCATAAGCGGTCAGATCCCACAGGTCGGCGTCTAGAGTGTCGGGGTTGGCGGCACGTAGGGCTTGAAAAACGCCGGCTGGCGTATCCGTTAGGGAAGCCGATGGAACAGGCAATCCGAGTGTTGCGCCCTTGACCGCCGATGGAGGAGTGTCCGGCGTGGCGACCGGCTCATTCTCTGCCTGGTGCTCACCTTCACCATGTCGAGTGTCCAGGTCCAGTCCGAGGGCAATGTAGGGCGCGGGTTCCCTGGAGGAGGGGGGAACGGTACCGTCAGGGGTCACTACCTCCAACGTCCCGCGCATCCGCCAATGATTAGTACTGCACCAGCGGGTGCAAAAGAAGGTATAGGTCCCTGGTTCATCGATGAGCACATCAATCTCGATCACTTGACCGGGAAGAATGTCGATGGGCCCGATCTCTGTGCGGCCAATCGAAAAACTGTGCCATACATCCGGGCTGTGAATCCGGAGTCGGACTGGCTCCCCGGCCGGGATACGCAGGACCTCTGGTTGCCAGCCGCCCGCCTCTGGCAACTGCGCCTCCAAATCAAGAACCGGGATCCCGGCTGCGGTCGTTCGGAACTGCTGGTAGCCAAAGGCGACCGCCGGAAGACCAAGGAAGATGAGGCCAAGGATTATCGAGGCTATACGTTCGTTTTTCATGGGTTACCCCAGGTACAGCCAGAGCAAGGCTGTCGTCAAGGCGACGCAGAACCCTGCCACCGGCAGTGCTGCCCGTCCGTCGCTCATGTGGTGGCGGGCGGTTTTGAAGGCCAGGTTGATGGCCGCGATCAGACCCAATAGCAGGATCGGGACCTGCAGCGCAGGCACCAGCCCGCTGAGATAGGGAGTCCAGGGCAGCCCGGCCGTGCCAAACAGGTCCCACCCCCAGCCAAACGGGTCGGAGAGCAGCGGCCAGGCGTAGCTTAGATTGATGAGCACAAAGGAGAGGCTAAAGGCGACCCAGGCGGCGAGCCCCAGGGGGACCAGCACGTAAGCATACTCGACAAAGCGCCGGCGGAGCGGGCGGCCACCGCTGCCATCGAGCTTTTCGCCGATCGCCACCGCAGCCAGAAAGAGGCCAGGTACAACCAGTAGATTAACAACCAGAAAACCGACCGCGTAGAGGAGCCAGGGCAACGTAAAGACAGCGTAGGCCGCTTCCTTGATGCGCGCCCACGGACCCAGCAGCACGGCCGAGTAGAGCAGCGCTGAACCGGCCATGATAAAGCCTTTGTAGGCTTCATCCAGCCGTCGCTTGCCATGCCCTGGCACCAGATCTGCTCCTGGCGGCCGGAGGTTGATTGCCACGTTGTCAAGCGGGCAGGTGCGGATGCATTCACCACACAACCCGCAATACGTGTTGCTCTGCAGGGCTCCCGGATATAGCATCCATGGACAACCATACCCCTTCTCGTTGCCGGAATAGCAATCTTTGGTCTTGTGGGATCGGCAGATTGCTGGGTCCTTGACCCGTAGCTCCAGCGGGGCAGCCAAGCTGTAGAAGCCAATAAAGCCGCCTACCGGGCAAAAGTAGCGGCAAAAGACCCGCCGTTCAAAGAGCAAACTGAGCACGATGGCTGAGATGGCATATGCCGCCATCACCAGGGCCGTGATCCGAGCATGGGTCAAGACGACGGCGCTAAAGATGGCGACTGCCAGAAAGAGCCCGTTCTGTAGCCAGATGTTACGCAACGCTCGGGGCCACTTGAGGCCCAACGTGTGCAGACGGGAGCCCTGCCGAACCTGCACTAGTGCTCGACGCTGGAGCCACTCGCCCGGAAGCGGCAGTGGGCAGATCGCGCACCAAAGCCGGCCGGCTAGCGGCACCATCAAGGTGATGACGGCCGCC
>DAOUVM010000027.1 GCA_030667645.1 Ardenticatenales bacterium
CCTGGGTACCGATAAGTATCTCTCTGCGTCGAAACGGCTCACGCAAGCACTCCATTTCCTGTTTCGGTGGAGGCGAGCCGCGCAATTATAGGATATCCATTTACCACAGTCAAACGACGCGGCGGAGGGTGTCGGAGAAAAAGCAAGATACCGCTCCCTCTGCGGATCCGCACACAAAGTGGGGAAACGAGCAGGGCTTCAAACCGCGCGTACACGCGACTCGCGTCGAAAGATAGACCTTCCCCGCCCGCGCTATCGATAATCCACTGTAGCCTCCCGGAAACTAGATGGGGGATTTGTTACCCATCCGGTACCTGGAAAGTCGATTTTCATGCCGGTTCAACAATTTGACCCTGCGCCGTCACCGCGTCGACCCTGTCACGAATAGAACCTTCGTGCTATAATAGGGGCCAGGCCCCTACCGGCCGGTTTCCAGATCACATGACATGACGCCAATGAATCACATCGCACTGCCAGCATTGAACTGGTGGAATCGAGAAATCCGATCTCCGACGGAAATCGGACATCTCAGCCCTCATCCCGCCCCCCGCGGGCCACGGCCGCCGTTCACCGGTCTGCCACGCGTCTGAAACCGAAATGATAATTGAATCAGGAATCTCACTGGAAAACAATTATCGGGATCGGCCGCTCATTGCCGTCAACCGACGCCGGCCGGAACCAACGCGTCGCCCGAACGAAATCAGGAATCGCACGAATGTCCAAATCACATGAAAAAAGGGGTTCGTGGAATTCGCACCATCTGTGGCACTCATGTTGAAAAGGCACTCTCCGCGAAAACGCGTCACTTGCCGTGACACGCTTCCCCAGGAACCTTGACGAAAGGTATACCATACGTTACAATGCCGTTTCACTACCCTTATGAGGAATCATGTTTGAGAGCCTGAGCGATCGGCTGCAAGGCACCTTCAAGACGCTCACTCGGCGAGGCAAGCTCTCCGAATCTGACGTTGACAAGGCAATGCGTGAGGTGCGTCTCGCCTTGTTGGAAGCCGATGTTAACTATAAGGTCGTCAAGGCCTTTGCCGAGAGGGTCAGATCGCGCGCCGTCGGCGCTGAGGTCATGTCTAGCCTCACGCCGGGCCAACAAGTGGTAAAGATCGTTCATGAAGAGTTGATCAACACCCTGGGCGAGCCGGGCAGACTGGATCTCGGGAGGCAATCACCCGCAGTCATTATGCTGGTGGGCCTGCAGGGATCGGGCAAGACGAGCACGGCTGCCAAACTGGCGCTCAATCTCCGCAAGGAGGGCAAGCGCCCCCTGCTGGTGGCCGCAGACATCTACCGCCCGGCCGCCGTGGATCAGTTGGCCACGCTCGGCAGACAACTGGATATCCCGGTCCACCGCGAGGACGACAGCGTGAACCCGCCAGACATCTGTGTCCATGGTGTCAGGATAGCCGGAAAAGAGAATCACACCCTGGTCATCCTGGACACCGCCGGCCGGCTCCACGTGGATGGCCGGATGATGGCGGAACTTCAGACCATCAAGCAGCGCGTAAGCCCAGTAGAAGTGCTTCTGGTGGCCGATGCCATGACGGGGCAGGACGCCGTCCGCGTGGCAAACGACTTTCACCAACAGATCGGACTTACCGGCTTGATACTCACCAAGGTCGATGGCGATGCACGAGGTGGGGCTGCCATCTCGATGCGCGAGGTAACCGGAATACCCATCAAGTTCCTGGCAGTGGGCGAGCAGGCGGACCAACTCGAGCTTTTCCACCCCGACCGGTTGGCTTCCCGCATCTTGGGCATGGGCGACGTCCTCACGCTGATTGAAAAGGCAGAGAGCACGCTGGATCAAGAGCAGGCTCTGGCGATGGGGCAAAAGTTGATAAGCGGTGACTTTAACCTGGATGACTTTTCAAAGCAACTCCAGGAGATCAAGAAAATGGGGCCGATCAGCCAGTTGTTGGAGATGATTCCCGGCTTGGGTAACCTCGCGACGCAGGCGCCCCCCGAAGTCACCGACAAGGAGATGCTCCGGATAGAGGCGATCATCGGCTCAATGACGGCCACGGAACGTGAGAGGCCGAAGATCATCAACGCCAGCCGCAAGCGGCGCATCGGCCGGGGCAGCGGGACTAGTGTACAGGACGTGAATTCTCTGCTCAGGCAGTTTCGCCAGATGCAGCGGATGATGAAACAGCTTACTGGTGGCCGCGGCCAGGGAGGTCTATCCTCCTTGCTCGGCAAGTTATGATACATTCCACTTTGAGGAGAGATTAGAGCAATCATGGTTCGTATTCGCCTGCGCCGCGTTGGCGCCAAAAAACAGCCATCCTACCGTGTCGTAGTGATAAAGTCCCAGGCGGCCACCACCGGACGCCCCATTGAGACCATTGGACACCACAATCCACGGACAGAGCCAGAGACAACGGTCATCCAAGAGGACCGAGCCCTATACTGGCTCGGAGTTGGCGCCCAGCCGAGCGACGCAGTGCTCCGGCTGCTGAAAAAGCAAGGGATCATGGAAAAGTTCGCTCGCCTAAGGGCGGGTGAGTCAATGGATGACATATTGGAACCGGCATCACTGACTGAAGAAATGCCGCCCGCGGCCGCAGTCGAAGATGAGGCAGCGGTCGAAGAGGAAGAATAGGCGACTGCCATCGTGAGCGCTTGACGGCTCCAGCACTTGCGCCGAAAGCCCGGCGCGAGCCTTCTCTGGCTTTCGGAAGATATTCCAATCCCCCTACTCTCGGGAGGAGTCGCGATGAAGGAACTGATCGAATACATTGCCAAATCTCTGGTGGACGACCCAGCTTCTGTCCAGGTATCCGAGATCGAAGGCGCATCCTCCGTTATTCTGGAGCTTCGGGTGGCGCCAGAGGATATGGGCCGCGTGATCGGCAGAGGGGGCAAAGTGGCCAATGCAATGCGCACGCTGCTTCGAGTTGTCGCCGCCAAACAGGGAAAACGAGCCAGCTTGGAGATCATTGAGTAGCTGGGCCCGTTTGTCTGATGGCGGCTCGGTCTCCTAATCCGTCAGGCTCAGAGCGGCATTCCCTCGGCGCTGAGCCTCGTTTCCTGGTGGTCGGACGGATTACCCGGCCGCACGGCGTTGGGGGTCAAGTCCGCGTCAAGATTCACTCTGACCAGCCGGACCGCTTTTTCCAGTTGGAGCAGGTATTGGTAGGGCCAGGCGCACCTGCCGAGGAAACTGATCCTGACCAAGAGCAGGGCCAGTCGATGCGGGTGGAAAGGGTGCGCCTCAACCGGGGATTCGCTATCCTCAAGCTGGGCGGGTGCGATTCGCGCGACCAGGCAGAAGCTTTGCGCGGACACTATCTTCAGATACCTATTGAAGAGGCAATTCCACTCGCAGACGGGGAGTTCTTTCTCTACCAGTTGATTGGTCTTCAGGTGATGACAAACGAGGGGGAAGAGCTGGGAGAGCTCAGGGAGATACTGGAGACCGGCGCCAATGATGTCTTTGTTGTCCGCGGCACGGAGGGTGAGCTGCTAATTCCCGACTTGCCGGAGGTCATCCTAGAGATAGATCTGGAATCGAGCCAGATGCTGGTTCAACTCCCGGCCGGCCTGCGTGACGGATGACAGCGGTGACCAACCGCCAGTACTGGGTCGGATTCAACATCGTCCGGGGCATTGGTCCCGCCAAGTTCCGCGCCCTGCTTGACTATTTTGGATCAGCGCAGGCGGCGTGGGCAGCGGACGAGGGCGCCTTGCGCCAGGCGGGCCTGGATCGGCGGGCAACCGAGAGCCTGCTCCGAACCCGACAGACGATTGATCTGCCGGCCGCGTTGGAACAGATCGAATCGGCCGGAATCAAGATCCTCACCTGGAACGACCAAGACTATCCTCACTACCTCAAGGAGATCGCCGACCCACCCCCGGTTCTGTATCTGCGGGGAGATATTCAGGCCCGAGACCAATGGGCGGTGGCGGTTGTCGGCACCCGCCGGTGCACCAGTTATGGCAAACACGTCGCCCACCAACTGGTTGGCGACCTGGCACGAAGTGGCGCCACGATCGTGAGCGGGATGGCGAGGGGGATCGACGGGGTCGCTCATCGGGCGGCCCTCGAAGCCGGCGGCCGGACCCTGGCGGTTCTCGGCAGCGGCATCAGCCAAGTCTACCCTCCGGAACATCGGACTCTGGCCCAGCAGATCTCCTCAAGTGGCGCGCTCCTGAGCGACTTTGCGCCCAACACTCCGCCCGAGGCAGGCAACTTTCCACGACGCAACCGGATCATCAGCGGGCTCTCTCTGGGCGTGTTGGTGGTAGAGGCGGGCCGAAAGAGTGGGGCTCTCATAACAGCAGACTATGCGTTGGAGCAGGGGCGCGATGTGTTTGCCGTACCGGGGGGGATCAACGCCCGTACCAGCCTGGGGACCAATCGTCTCATTCAAGAGGGCGCCACGATGGTGCTCTCCGCCAAGGATATTCTGGAGGAACTCAACATGACGATGGTCGCCGAAAAGGTGGCCACCCAGCTCGCTCTGCCGGCGACTCACGAGGAGGCCATCCTGCTTCAACTCTTATCCGATCAGCCCTGCCACGTGGATGAGCTCAGCCGCAACTCTGGGCTGGGGGTCGCGCAGGTAACCAGCGCGCTCACGATGATGGAGCTCAAGGGGATGGCCCGCCAGATGGACCGGATGAGCTACGTGAGCGCACGCGAGCCCAGGACAGATTATGAGACTGATCACCAATGACTGAGGCTCTGACGGCCTATTGTTTCAAGTGCAGAGAAAAGCGCCCGATCCAGGATCCAGAGGCGGTTTTGAACAAAAGGGGTGGACCAGCCACGCGGGGCACGTGTTCCGTTTGCGGCACCAAGATGTACCGTACTGGCCGGACGGCTGCTCACAAGGGAATGCGGAAACCGGAACCGCCCCCGAAGGTTCGGTCCGGCAATCTCGTCATCGTGGAAAGCCCGGCCAAAGCGCGCACCATCGGCCGATTCCTGGGCAAGGAGTACAAAGTGATGGCATCCATCGGCCACGTGCGGGATCTGCTCCGCTCGCAACTTTCGGTGGACGTGGATGACGACTTTCGGCCCCGCTACCGCGTCCCGAATGAAAAGCGCCAGGTGGTCAAGGAATTGCGCGATGCAGCCCAGAAAGCGGCCACGATCTATCTGGCCACCGACATGGATCGCGAGGGAGAAGCGATTGCCTGGCACCTGATGGAGGCGGCCGAAATCGAGCCGGAGCGCGTCCGACGGGTCGTCTTTCACGAGATCACAGAGAGCGCCATCAAGGAATCATTTGCCCGGCCGGCCGACATCAACATGCGCCTGGTGGATGCACAGCAAGCCCGCCGCATCCTGGACCGCCTGGTGGGGTACAAGATCAGTCCGCTGCTCTGGGTTCGGGTCCGCAATCGCCTCACCGCCGGCCGGGTGCAGTCAGTCACCGTCCGCATCGTCGTGGAGCGAGAGAGAGAAATCAAAGCGTTTGAGCCCCAGGAATACTGGTCGCTCCAAGTCGAACTGGCGAAACAGCTCTCTCCAGAGGGCGAGTCTGCCCAGCAGTTCACTGCCAATCTCCACCGTGTCAACGGAGCCCAGGTGGAGTTGACAAAACAGGCGGCCGTGACCCCTATCCTCCAGGACCTGGAGAAGGGCGAGTTTCAGGTAAACCAGGTTCGAATCGGGCAACGGCAGCGCAAGCCAAAGGCGCCCTTCACCACTAGCACCCTTCAGCAGGCCGCCTCTGGACGGCTCCATTTCCGTGCCAAACGAACGATGCGAATTGCACAGCAATTGTACGAAGGGCTCGACGTGGGAGAGGGCGAAACCGAGGGCCTGATCACCTACATGCGCACCGATAGCGTCAATATCTCTGCTCAGGTACAGCAACAGGCCCGCAGTTGGATCGCCAAGAACTATGGGTCCGACTATGTTCCGGATCCCCCCCCCGAGTACCAGACCAAAGCTAAAAGCGCCCAGGAGGCGCACGAGGCGATCCGGCCGACCGGCGTTCACCGCACGCCGAAATCGGTAAAGTCCTTTTTGAATCGCGACCAGAAGCGCCTCTACGATCTCATCTGGCGGCGGTTCATCGCCAGCCAGATGGCGCCAGCACGCTTTCGCACCCAGAGGGTCGACATAGCGGCCGGCCCGGCCGGAGGCGGCTGGCCCTACACCTTTCGGGCCAGCGGATCTGAACTAGAGTTCCCCGGCTTTATGGCGGTGGATGACGACAGACGAGATGAGGGACCCAAGGTGTTACCGCCGCTAGACAAGGGAGAGAGGCTACGGCTGGTACGCTTGCTGCCAGAGCAGCACTTTACGCAACCCCCACCCCGATTCACAGAGGCAACTCTGGTCAAGACGCTCGAGGAGCATGGGATTGGTAGACCCAGCACCTACGCACCCATCATCACCACTATCCAGCAACGGGGTTATGTGGAACACCCCCCGCATTCAGGCAACGCCCTCCAACCAACCGATGTGGGCATTCTGGTCAACGATCTGCTAGTGGAGCACTTTTCAGAGGTCGTCTCGATCGGATTCACGGCCGAGATGGAATCCAGGCTGGACAAGGTAGCGGGCGGCGAGACTGAATGGGTTCCGGTGATCCGCGATTTCTACACCCCATTCGCCGCCCGACTGGCCGCGGCCGAGAAAGAGATGCCAGAGATGAGGCTGGAGGATCAACCTGTCGGCCGAGAGTGTCCCCAAGAAGGGTGCGGAGGCGCACTCGTGGTCAGGTGGGGACGGTATGGCAAGTTCGTTGCCTGCGAGAACTATCCAGAGTGCAAGTTCACCGAGCCCTGGCTGGAAAAGATCGGCGTCGCGTGTCCCGATTGCGGCGGCGATCTGGTGCGGCGAAGAACCCGCAAGGGCAGGCTGTTCTTCGGCTGCTCCGGCTACCCGGAGTGTGAGTTCGCCAGTTGGAAACAGCCTCTGACTGCACCCTGCCCCCTCTGCAGCGGGCTCCTGGTTGCCAAGAATCGGCGCGAGGCCTTGTGCAAGGCGTGTGGAGAGGAAACGCTCCAAGAGGGGTTGGGAGTCTAGCGCCGTACGAGCCCCTTCGCTACCGCGCCTCCCCTGGCGATTCTTCCTTCTTGTTCAGAAAGCGTCGTATGACCCTCAAATCGTCGTGCATCTGAACGCGATCGCCGGCCTCTAGATCGGCGAGTGGCTTGCTGGTCCAGTTCCGTCCGTCAACGTGGAAAACACCCAGCTTGCTCCCCCGTCTGGCGTACGGTTTTCGGACATAGCCCAGTCCGGTCAGCCGGCCATCACTGTCAATGGAGCAACTAGTCACCGCACCGACCACCCGCCCCTTGCGACTAACAATCACATCCCCTTGACCGGGCATCCCGGCGTGCTCCTGGCCCAGCCGGAAGCGAATCAACTGTGACTCGCGAGCTGACTCGCGCGCCGTGTAGGCGGCCTTGCCAATGAAGAACGGCTTGTAGAGCTTGACATAGGGAGCAAAGCCGGCGTCGGCCGGCGTGAGATCCGGCGGTCCCGCCAGTTCGTGGCCGTATAACGGCAGACCTGCTTCAATCCGCAGGCTGTCGCGCGCCGCTAGACCGATCGGCTGCAGACCCAGGGGATCGCCTGCCTCTAGCAAAGCGTGCCAGAGCGCCGGAGCGGCGGCCGGGTGAACAAACAGCTCAAACGCCATCGGCTCGCCGGTGTACCCAGTGCGGGCGAGGTAAAGGTCATATCCTGCCAGTCTACCGCGGAGAACCCCGGTTCGCTTGAGCTCCATCAGCGATTCGCGCTGCGGGTCGTCCTTGTCCAGCATCGCCAGCAAGATGTCGCGCGAACGAGGACCCTGGAGGGCCAGTTGGGCACGCATCTCGCTGCCGCAGGTGGGGTCGCGCATATCACGAATCATGACCGTCTCTGTGCCTAGAGCACGAGACCAGGGCCGCTCCCCGTCGATTAGCACGCGACCCTCTCGCACCTCATTCACCCACGCCCAATCTTTCTCGTTGTTGGATGCATTGACTGCCACCCAGTAATGCTCCTCGCCCAGGCAATAGACCCACACGTCGTCTATCACACTCCCGCCTGGATCCAGCAGGAAGGAGTATTGGGATTGGCCAGCACCCAACAGCGAAACGTCGTTGGTGGTGATGGTATTGAGGAACAGGTGGACATTGTCGCCTCGAAACTCGAATAGACCCATGTGGCTGACATCAAAAAGCCCGGCGGCCTGGCGCACGGCACGGTGTTCAGCCTGAACAGAGGTGTAACGGACCGGCATCTCCCAACCGGCAAAGGGGACGAGCCGAGCGCCAGATCGGCGATGGACATCATGCAGCATGGTCCGCCGCAGGGGAAGCTCGGCCGGCTCTTGCCAGGAAAACGCCGGCATCGACTCTAGCCCGCCGGGGGCATCGGACCGTGCTCGTTGCCCTATCCAATATGGCTTGTGGAAGGCCCAGCCGATCGATTCATCCTCAAACAGATCGGGACCAGGAAGGGCAGGCTCCCACTCGTCTGCCAATTGGTGCGGGAGACGGCGAACGACAACCGGCCCGGGCACCTTGGCAAACACATCGTCGGTGTCCAGATTCACGTACCCATCAGAGAGCGCCCGCAACCAGTGGGCCACCCGCGACTCTACCGATTTGGCGACGAGCAACCGGAAACAGGTTGTCTCCGGCCCTGGGCGCATGAGCAGTCCCCCACTCATTAGCTGCCCGTCCGGCTCGAGAACCCACGTTGGCTGAACTTCCCCCGGCTCGAGCGCATAGACATCGTTGGTCATCGTTACATTGCAGAATCCACGAGCGTGGCGGCCCTGGATCTCAATTACGTCCAGCTCGCCCCCCACGTCCCGGGAGGGCTTGTGCATGAAAAAGTGGTGAGGGTAACCACTGGGAACATAGTCCGACCCCAGGTCGGTTCGGTAGGCCAGCTCCACCACATCCCACTTGGCCCGCTCCAGGACATCAAAATCCACCTTGGCACGGTATACCGGCCCGTTGCGGCCAGCATATGCATACGGTTGGGTGGCCTCGAGTACACGTGCTATGATCTCCGCCAGCCGTTCGATTTCCGGGGCCCGAAATCCGCGCTGTGTGATCCAGGGCGTCCCGAGGCGGATCCCACTCGGTCGGAGCGCACTCGTGTCGCCTGGGATGGTGTTGCGATTGAGCACGAGGCCTGCCAGGTCCAGGATCCGGGCTGCATAGTCTCCCATGAGCGGGGTCCCCCGCCGGGCATCCGGGCTGAGGCCTTTCTCAGCGCGGATGCTCTTGCAGTCAATCAACAACATGTGGGTATCGGTACCCCCGTAGGGAATCCGAAGGTCGTGCTCCTGCAATTCGGCGGCCAAATGAACCGCGTTGTCCATAACCTGGCGCTGGAGTTCGACGAATTCCTGCGACCGGGCAAGCTTGAAAGCAACAGCCATGCCCGCTGTGGCGTTGACGTGTGGTCCACCCTGCTCACCGGGGAACACGGCCGCGTCCACCCGTTGCGCTAATTTCTTATCGGTGGTAAGGATGCAGGCCCCGCGCGGGCCATAAAGGGTCTTGTGAGTGGTAAAGCTGGTGACGTGGGCGTGGCCAACCGGGCTGGGGGCGACGCCGGCCGCCACCATCCCGGCAATGTGGGAGATGTCGGCCAGCAGATAGGCGCCCACCTCATCGGCGATCTGCCGGAAACGGGCCCAGTCAGGCATCCAGGGATAGGAGGTAAAGCCGGCTATGATCATCTTGGGTCGGCGCTGACGGGCCAACTCCTCTATGGCATCATAGTCGAGCCGCTCGGTCGCCAGGTCAATCCCGTAAGAGACGATGTCGTACAGCTTGCCGGAGCGATTGGCCGGACTGCCGTGGGTGAGGTGACCGCCGTGAAGCAGGTCCATCCCCATCACCGTTGCGCCCAGTGGGATTAGCGCAGCGTATATGGCGCTGTTGGCCGGTGAGCCGGATAGAGGCTGTACATTGACCCAAATCTCCTCTGGAGGAACCGCAGCGGTGGCAAAGGCTTCCGCCGCCCGACGCTGGGCAAGCGATTCCAGTACATTCACATACTCGACTCCCTTGTAGTAGCGGCGGTCAGAGTAGCGTCGATAGGTGGCCAACTCGACCTCATAGTCGAGGATTTCGGCCTCTGGCGCCCCATGGGTGGCAGGGTTCGGGTAACCCTCGGCGTATATGTTCTGAAAGACCGATCCCAACGCCTGGCGCACCGCACCCGGAGCCTGGCTCTCCGAGGGGATCAGAATCAGCTTTCGAGCCTGGCGCTCTTGCTCATAATCAATCAGTCCAGCCACGGCCGGATCGAGAGATCTGAGATCGCAGTGAAAGAAATCAAGCATGGTCTCCCCTCTTTGGCATGAGTGGCAGAGATGTGACTCTATAGTCGATTCTAACCGTCACCGGAAAACGTGTCAAGCGTCATGTTGACTCTCTCCAGGCGCCGTTGTACAATGGGCGCACTATACAATCGATCGGGCCTTGGGGAGAGACCCAACTGGGCACCGAAGGGGCAAGCCGATGACTGGGTGCATGCATTGGTGAAACTCTCAGGTAGAAGGACCTTTGGCTCGACACCTCTGGAAAGTCTGACGACACCGACGGGGCAACCCTACTCTCAACGGTCTAGGAGAATCTCTCAGGTACCCAGACAGAGGAACGCACCGTCGAATCGAGGTGCGTTCTTTTTTGTAAGTCTAGTTCAAGAACGGAGGTAGACGATGTACAAGAAGCTCTTTATCCCTGGACCCACTCACGTAATCGACGAGATATTGGAGGCGACGGCGGTCCCAATGATGGGCCACCGCTCCACCGACTACTCGGACCTGCACGGTGCAGTGGTCCACAAGCTGAAGCAGTTGCTCTATACAGAGGCAAGGGTTCTTCTCTCCACGTCATCTTCCACCGGAATGATGGAGGGATCGATCCGCAACTGCATTAACCGCAAGGCGCTCATGACGGATTGCGGTGCCTTTTCCAAGCGGTGGGCACAGATCGCCCGAGACAATGGCAAAGAGACCGAGGTGATCAAGGTAGAGATGGGTCAGGCTGTCACGCCCGAAATGGTTGATGAGAAACTGGCGCAAGGCGGTTTTGACGCCGTCTGCATCACCCACAATGAAACCTCTACCGGCGTCATGAACCCCCTGGAAGAAATTGCCAAGGTGGTGAAGAACCACCCCGGGGTGCTGCTGCTGGTGGACGCAGTGAGCTCCATGTCCGGCGCGGAAATCCGGGTCGATGATTGGGGCCTGGATGTAGTGCTGGCCGGGACGCAAAAGTGCTTTGCATTGCCGCCAGGACTGTGCGTGGTATCCGTCAGCCAGGCTGCCATGGATCGCTCGGCCGAGGTGGAGAACAAGGGATACTATTTCGATTTCTGGGCCCTGGAAAAAAAGTCGGTGCTGAACCAGACCCCCTCAACACCCGTCATCAGCCTGATCAATGCCCTGAACGTTCAGATGGACCGCATACTGGCAGAGGGAGTTGAGAAACGCTTTGCCCGCCATACGGAAATGGCCGCCTATGTACAGGGCTGGGCGCGCAAGCGATTCGCCACCTATGGCGATGAGCGGTATCTCTCACCGACCGTGACCAATGTTCACAATACGCGGGGCATCAGCGTGGCAGATCTGAACAAAGAGTTGGCCCAGCGCGGCGCCATGATTTCCAACGGCTATGGCCCGCTGAAGGAGACCTGCTTTCGCATCGCTCACATGGGCGATCTGCAGATGAGTGACGTTGAATGGATCACGAGCCAGATTGACGATGTGCTGGGGCTCTAACTGAAGAGAGGAGAAACTATGAAAGTGCTGATATGTGATGCAACTGACCCCAAGGCGTTGGAGAAGATTGCCGCGGCTGGAATCGAGGTAGTCAACAAGCCAGACGTCACACCAGACGAGCTGATGCAGATATTGCCGGAATATGACGCGATGGTGGTCCGCAGCCGCACCAAGGTCCGCACGCCGCTGATCGATGTCGCGTCCAAACTCAAGGCGATTGTCCGCGGTGGCGTAGGGCTGGACAATATCGACGTGGATCACGCGCGGTCAAAAGGGATTCAAGTGCTCAACACTCCGGCCGCCTCTAGCGATTCGGTGGCCGAACTGACGATTGGCTATCTCTTTGGGCTAGCCCGCCGCGTCCCGCAGATGACGGCATCCATGAAGGGCGGCAAGTGGGAAAAGAAAGCGTTCAAGGGAAGCGAGCTGTCCGGCAAGACGCTCGGACTCGTGGGCCTGGGCCGAATTGGCAAGGCGACCGCCAGACGGGCGGCGGCGCTGGGGATGAACGTCCTCTTTTACCGTCGCACGACTACAGAGGCGAACTATGCCACG
>DAOUVM010000065.1 GCA_030667645.1 Ardenticatenales bacterium
CACCCGCACCTCTGTCTTTTTGTCTTGAGGTATCAGCAGGATAATGATGGCGGCTATCGCCGGCGTGAACGTGATGACTGGTAATATTGGAAAATCCATGCACACTACCTCTCACAGTGCTGGTTCAAGAACAGCTTGAATTCCTCTGGTCGTTCAACACTTACTCACTATTCAGAACGGAAAGCTATTTTTTCTCTCAAGTGCTTCGCGCTCAGGCTTCCGAGACCTGCAAGATCTGAAAGTCTTGTTCCGGCCGGTGACCGGAATGTTCCAACTATCCAACCAACCTGGTGACCGTCGCGTTGATCACCTCCACTACCCAGCGGGGCCAAAGACCGATACTCAACATGAGCGCCATCAGTGGGTAGACGACCAATCGTTCTCTGACAGATATCTCTGGTACGCTCTTCCACTCGAGGTTGAGCGATCCGTGCAACACCAGCTTTAGCGCCTTGAGCAGATACGCGCCGGTCAGCAGCAGTCCAATCATGGTCAGAGCGGTGTATATGGAATAGACGTGCCACGATCCACGCACAACCATGAACTCACTTACAAAGCCGTTCAACCCTGGCAGTCCCACCGAGGCCATCGCACAAAAGATCAGAATGCCTCCATAAGCCGGCATGATGGTCCAGAGTCCACCGAGCTTTGTCAGGTCACGCGTGTGGGTGCGTTCGTAGATTACACCCACCAGGAAAAAGAGGGCGGCCGCCGAGAGGCCATGGTTGAACATCTGCAGGACGGCACCGTTGAGGGCGATGATAGAGCTTTCCGCCCACCTGGGGTCGGTCGAGCCGCCAGCTCGGGCAGCGACCGCAATCCCCAATACCACAAACCCCATATGATTTACAGACGAGTAAGCAATCAGTCGTTTGAAATCCGTCTGTCCGTAGGCGGCGAATGCGCCCACGATGGCCGAGATCACCGCCAGCAGCCCCAGGATCCAGGCTGCGTCGTGCGCTTGCTGCGGGAAAAGTGGCAGCACAAGCCTGATGAAACCATAGGCGCCGAGCTTGAGCAGCACCCCGGCCAGGATCATGGATCCGGCGGTGGGCGCCTCGGTATGTGCATCGGGCAGCCAGGTGTGGAACGGCCAGATGGGAACCTTGATGGCAAACGCCACACAAAACGCCCAGAAGCTGATCGTCTTGACCGTGCCCAGTGGGATGCCAAGGACTCCGGTGGTGATTGCCGGCCAGGCGGTAGCCAGCTCGGGGATGCTGAAAGTTCCGGCCGATAGACCCATCACCTGGATTGCCAGCAAGAGTCCCAGGCTGCCCGCAACGGTATAGATGATGAACTTGAGCGAGGCATACTTGCGGTTGGCGCTCCCCCACTGGTTAATGAGGAAATACATGGGTACCAGGCCCACTTCCCAAAAGAGGAAAAAGATGACCAGGTCCAGAGATAGAAAAACACCCAGCATCCCCATCTCTAGCACCAGGAAAAGCGCCATATACATCTTGACGCGGTCCTTGATGCCGAATGACGCCAGGATCGCCAGGGGTGACAGAATCGTTGTCAGCAGAACCATGCTAACGCTTATCCCATCCGCTCCCAGGTAAAAGGTGGCGCCAATGGGAGCGTACCAGACAACCTGGTGCTCAAACTGGTAGCCGGGCACGCCGATGTCATACTCGAACCAGAGCAGTAGAGAAAGCGCCAGCGGGACCAGGCTGAACAGCAAGGCTGTCCAGCGAATGAGCTTCTTTTCGTCGCCAGGCATCAGCATGACAACAGCCATGCCGAATAACGGCGAGAACAGAATGAGCGTCAAAAGGTTATCGAGAATAAAGTCCATCTAGCACTCCCTCATATCAGCGGCTGAGGACAAAGATCAGCAGGTAGGCAAAGGCGCAGCCGATCAAGAGCGATAGCCACATGTACTCTTGGATCTTTCCCGCCTGGATTGTTCGGAACTCGCGCGCTCCGTCCAGGAATCGGTCCTTGAGCCAGTCCACGCCACCATTGATGACGTGAACGTCGAACAGACGAACATATGTGGCTATTCCCCCGGTGGTCCGGCCGACAAAGTGCAAAATCCCGTCAATGATCCCCCGATCCATCCATTCGTATACGACCTTGGCAGCCACCCATTTGGTAGGCTCGACAAACGCGGCCTGGTAGAATTCGTCAAAGTAGTACTTGTTGTGGAGCACAGTGTAGAGCCTTCCCAACGGCTTGACCAGCGGGTCAGGTTCTCCAGCCTTGACCGGTTCCTTCCAATAGATCAGATACCCGCCTCCCAGGCCAAGGAGCACCACGAACACCGAAGTCAACAGGGGAATCCAGTTAAAGGTAATGCCTTCAGGGTGGACGACCAAGGAAGCGCCCGCAAAGTGGTGGAAGAAGTTGATCTCGCCCAGTTCCAACCCCATGAAATCGTCCGGGATACCCATCCATCCCGCCGTGATGGCAAAAAAGGCGAGAATGACCAGTGGTAAGATCATTGTCCAACTGCTCTCGTGGGCGTGTTTGCTCAGCTTTGTGCGCGGCTTTCCCCAGAAGATAAGCCCGATTTGGCGCATGGTATAAAAGGCAGTGAGAGCGGCCGAAACAGCCAGCAGAATAAAGACCCACGCGCCCAGCGGCGCCAGCCCACCCGCGCCGTGGGTCATGGCGTAGAACGACTCGGCCAAGATTTCATCCTTGGACCAAAAGCCGGCCGTTACCAGCGGTAACCCGGAAAGCGCCAAGCCACCAATCAAAAAGGTCCAGAATGTCCAGGGCATCTTGGTGCGCAGCCCACCCATATTCAGCATATCCTGGGCGTCGGTGTGATGGTCGTTCGCGTGGTGCGCGCCATGTTCCATTCCGTGAATGATCGAGCCCGATCCGAGGAAGAGGAGCGCCTTGAAGAAGGCGTGGGTGATCAGATGGAACGCGGCCGCGATGTAGGCTCCTATGCCCAATGCCGCCACCATGTAGCCAAGCTGGGCAATTGTCGAGTAAGCCAGCACCCGCTTGACGTCATTTTGCGCAAGGGCGATGGTGGACGCAAACAGGGCAGTAAAGGCGCCAATTAACCCCATTGCCACCATCGGCGCGGTGGGCGGGCCGCCGTGCTCCCACCCGGCGCTGAGTAATGGAAACATCCGCACGATCATGTATACCCCGGCCGAGACCATGGCAGCCGAGTGGATCATGGCGCTGACGGGCGTCGGACCCTCCATCGCATCTGGCAACCAGACGTGGAGTGGGAACTGGGCGCTCTTGCCTACCGTACCGGCAAAGAGCAACAACCCGATCAACCCCGCGATGGAAATCCCCATGCCTGGGACGAGTGTGGTCGCCAATTGGTGCAATACCTGCTCGTCCCGCAGGATAGCCGCAAAGCTGAGGGTGCCAGTCTGGGTGTAGAGATAGGCAATGCCCAGCAGCATGATCACATCCCCAATACGGGTAGTGATGAAGGCTTTGACGGCCGCCTGGCGGGGCGTGGTCTTGTCGGGATCATCATAGTTCTTGTCGTACCAGAAACCAATCAGCAAGTAGGAGCAGAGCCCCATTACCTCCCAGCCGACAAACAGCAAGAGCAGATTATCCGCCACCACCAGTGTGAACATCCCGGCCGCAAACAGGGAGAGAAAGGCGAAAAAGCGGGAATAGTCTCGGTCTTCATGCTCGGTGCCGTACCCCATATAGCCAATGCTGTAAAAGATGATGCAGAAAATGGCCGTGGGGACAAAGAAGAGCATTCCCATTGTCAGCGGGTCCGTCATCGCCCCCATCTGGAGCCAGTTGCTAAAGCCGTCGATTGGCAACCACTCTATGGTGTTCCCAATGGGGTGATGCGCCAAGTCGTGAGCGCCCATGCTCAGCCCATTGACCAAGAGCACCACGCCAAAGCCAAGGGAGATAATGGTTGCCAGCACGGCGATTGTGTGGCTCAACCAGCGAACCCGGTTGGTGAACAACACGATCAGGAAAAAGGCGGCCAACGGGGGAATCGGGACCAGTATGGGGAGAAGGTTCAATAGTTCACGATCCATTAACGAATCCTTTACAGAGCCACATATGGTCTATCGGACCGTGGCTAGAGCTTGAGGAGGTCTAGATCCTCAACGACGATGTGCTTGCGCTGACGATAGATGGATAGGATGAGTGCCAGCCCCACAGCCGCCTCTGCGGCTGCAACAACGAGGACAAACACGGCAAACGCCAGGCCGACCGGTCGAGTTGGCGTTTGGAATCGCCAGAATGCGACCAGGTTGAGGTTCACGGCGTTGAGCATCAACTCGATGCTCATCAGGACGGCAACCGCATTGCGCCGGGCAAAGACGCCATATAACCCAATGCAGAACAAAAGCGCCGATGTGATCAGATACCAGGAGAGCGGAACCATATTGGGCAATCCCCTTGTTTAGCTAGTCGTCGTGTTGCTCACGAGCGATAAAGATGGATCCCACCATCGCGCCGAGAAGGAGAATGGAGGCGACCTCGAACGGTAAGACGTACTGGCCCCAATCAACCAGAGCCATGCCCAGGCCCCTGGTTGGATCAGCAGCCAGGACCGGGACATTCTCTGCTCGAATCCCCAGTGGCCAGACGATGTTGATGATGTATACCAACAGTGCGAATGTAAGCGCAGAGACCAGCAACGCCCAGGGCCACTGACTATTCATGGCGACACGGTTCCCCGCAGCCACCCGCTGGGTGAGCATGACGGCAAAGATGATGAGGATGGCGATGGCTCCGATGTAGATCAAGATCTGCGCCGCTGCCATAAAGCCTGCCTCCAGTAGAACGTAGAGGCCGGCAATGCCAAAAAAGGAGAGCACCAGCGACGCGGCCGCGCGAACGAGGTTGCGGCTCGTAACGACGAGGATCCCGCCACCCAAGGTCAGAATTCCAAAGAGTCCGAACACAACGTAGGTCATACTTTCACCCCTGAATACCGGAAGCGACCGGTTCTAGTACTCTCGCTGCCTCTTGCTTGTGCCGCTCGCGGCGGGAAACAGTTCCCAGAATCATGAATGTCCCGGCGATCATCACCATATTGGTACCCAGTAATATACCCCAGCGAGGGAGCAACTGCCACAGCGTTGCGTCCATGGCCGGTGTCTGCACCAGCTTGGCGGCCAGGCTCATCACCACCAGGTTGACCAAAGAGAGCGGTATCAGGAACTTCCAACTGAGGTTGAGCATGTGATCTATCCGCAAGCGGGGCATGGTGATGCGGATCCAAATGTGGACGAAATAGATCGCAAACATCTTGATGAGAAAGTAAAGAAAGCCAAGTGCCGGCGCCTGATCCACAAAGGGTCCACGCCAGCCTCCAAAGAACAGGGTGGCAATAACGCCACAGAAAGTAAAGGCGTGAATAAACTCTCCCAAGAAGAACATGGCGAACCGCATGCCGCTGTATTCAATGTTGAAACCGGCCACGATTTCCGAGTCCGCCTCTAGCAAGTCAAACGGGGAGCGCCCTACCTCGGCCGTGCTGCTGATGAAAAAGATCAACATTGAGATGGGGGCCAGGAGAACGTACCATCCTTGAGCCTGTGCCTCGACAATCCCATTCAGCCGCATGGTGCCAGCCAGGAGAACAGGAATCAGCAGAGTGAGCACAAGGGGGACCTCATAGCTGACTAGTTGAGCCACTCCGCGGAAAGCCGAGATGAGGGCGTACTTGTTGTTGGATGACCAGCCAGCCATCAGGACAGCCAATGTGCCAAAGGAGCTTACCGCCACAAAGTAGAGGGCTCCGATCTCCAGATCCACCCCCACCACGTTGCTGGCCAAAGGTATCACTGCCCAGATGAGGATTACCGAAACGACCGACAACATCGGGGCAAGATTGTACATGACCTTGTCCACCTTGGTCGGGGTGATGATCTCTTTGGTGAGCAGCTTGAAAATATCCGGGATGGTTTGCAGAACACCACAAGGACCCACACGGTTTGGTCCCAGCCGGTCCTGAAACCGGCCGATGATCTTGCGTTCCCCCATGATGGTCACACATACAATCATGACGGGCAGAGCAGTGAGGAGAACGGCGCCCATTGCCTTGTTCGTAAACGAGAGCCACTCGGGAGAAAGTCCCAGATTGGTCAACCATTCAGTCCACACCTGCCCGATGCTGTAAAAGAGATTGGCGATCTCAAAACTATCCATGCAGAGTTACTCCCAGGGCAAAATGATCAGGGAACTGATGGACAACCCCCGGCGTCCATCAGTTGTCTAGAACCACTCAAGGGCATCCTTTTTCCAGGCGTAGGCAAGAGCGGCTGCCAGGATCAAAATAAAAATCGCCGCCTCGACAACGGCGTAAATCGGAAGCACGTCAAAGGCTGCTGCAATGGGGAACAGCAACACCATCTCGATATCAAAAATTACAAACACAAGGGCAAAGATATAGTACTGGACCTTGAACTGAACCCAGGTTGGGCCCATGGTCTCCATGCCGCATTCATATGTATCGTTCTTGATTCGGTTGGGTTTTCGAGGGCCCAGGATCGACCCGAATACAATGGCTGAGATGGGGAGGGCAGAAGCGACAACAAAGAGTAATCCAATCAGTACATAGTCCTGCAACACGGCCAGGGACCCTCCTTGTGAACACTCTCTATAAGATCAACGGTCGGCATTTTACCACAAGTTATAGAATTAACAAATAGGAGCATGCCCAAAAACGGATCAGACGCCATACTCGTTGCGTCTCCGTGGTTCAAACCGGAAACCGGTGGCGGTCAGCTTGCCGGCTGTTTCTCCACGCTTTCCAGACAGGATCTGGCGCGCTTGGGGGAAAAGATGTGTTTTGTCCGGATCCAAGGGAGAATCGGCCTAGCGCGTCTGTCGGCGGCGATGGAATGCGCTCATTGAACGCCGCAGGGTCAGGTAACGGGGTATGACGGCGGTGTAGATCCAGCGCCACGGGCGAGAGAGGGTCTTGTCCCAGGCTCCAATATGACGCACCACTCGGCCGCCAAACCCGGCCTTGAAGCGCCAAACGCCCCACATGGAATCGTCCTCGGCAAAGGTATCGGGAGCTCCCCACATGTCGTAAATGCTGTGTCCTTGGGACTTTGCCCAACAGATCGCCTCCCATTGCAGCCGATGATTGGGCATTTTGTCCCGGTGCACATCGCGCGAAGAGCCATACATGTACCAGGCGCGGTCGCCAAGGCAGAACAGGATCAGGGCAGCAATTGGCTCTGACTCAAACTCGGCAATCAAGGGGCAGGCCAACCCGCTCTCTATGAACCTCCCCCAGGCATCACGATAGTATGCCAAAGGCCGGATGATGAATTGATCACGAGCGGCTGTCTCGGCGTACATTCGAAATAGTAGCTCCACATCATCCATGTCACCCACCCGCACCTGCACTCCCTTGCGGTCGGCCAACCGGATATTGTAGCGAGTCTTTTGCTTCATGGCCGCCAGCAGATCGTCTTTGGTCTGGGTCAGGTCCAATTGCACGGTGTTGCGAAACTGAATCTGCTCCTCGGAAAAACTCCACCCGCGCGAAACGAGGTTAGACTGGAATGCTACGCCGGCTGGGTCGGTGGCTTCCTCTGCTGTGCCAGGCACACCGGTCCCAAGCACCACATCTGGGTCAATCTTGACAAAGATGGCGTTCCGACTTTTTCCATGGGCAACGAGCGCGTCCAAAACGGCCGCCAGAAGCGACCGATCGTCGCCGTGATCCAACAGTGGTCCTCTGGGAACGTACATGATGGAAACGAGCAGTGGCCGCGCTCGCCGTGTCAATACCTGTGCTGCCGCCACCACTCTATCCCCTTGGTTGAACGCCAGACGGTCGGCCACCCAGCCGGAACGGCTCTTGAACACGCCCCACTCCCAACTCTGCAGGACATGGTGTGCGGGAAACGAGCGGACGATAGTATTCCATCTGTCCCGATCATTGACCAGGGTAGCGTGGATCGGGAGCGGGACCACTCTAGTTCCCTGCCTTCCGAAAGAGGCTGTAGAGGGGAGGGATGAGCACGCGATCGAACGCGCTAGCCCAGCGAATGGCCCGGCCGCCGAAACCGCGCTTGAAGCGATAGACTCCCCACAGACCGTCGGACCGATGGGAAAACCCGGCCTCTAATGTCTCCTTGTCCTCATCCGGGATACCCCAGAGGTCATAGTGGGTACACTTGCGGACGCGTGCCCAGCGGATCGCCTCCCACTGCAGCAAGTAGGCCGGCATCCTGTGTCGTTCCCGGTTGCTGGAAGCACCGTAGAGGTAATAGGCCATCTCCCCAAGAGCAAAAACCATCAGCGCGGCGAGCGGCCGACCTTCATATTCGGCCACCAGCAGCCGCACGTTTCCGCCGGGCGAGAACAGGTCAAAAGCCGCTCGGTAATATGCCGAGCTGTGGACCCCAAACGCGTTCCGCTCACCGGTAGCCCGAATCAGTTGGCAGAAAACAGGCAGATCGCACTCGGTCCCAGCGCGTACCACGATGCCCCGGCGGGCAGCCAGCCGGATGTTGTAGCGGGTCTTGGGCTTCATCCGTTTGAGGGCATCCTCCTCGCTGCCCGTGATGTCTATGAGCATGGTGCGCCGGGGCTGAATCGATCGATTCGCAGCGCGGAAACCGGCGTCGACCAGAGATGCTTCCAGTGCTGGCATCTCGGAATCCAGTAGATTGGGCTCAATGCGCAGAAAGACGGCGCGGTGCTCTCGGGCGTTGGCCGTCATTCGCTCCAGGATAGAACGCACCTGGGCGGGATCGTCCCAGTGAACTACCGGCCCTTTTGGTACGTAGGCGATGCTAAAGAGCCGGCCGGGAACCCTCTTTGATGGGAGCCACCGATACAGAATCTGCGCCCCGGCCGCCAGATTGCCTCCGTCGGCTGAGGTCACCAGTTGCCTCTCCCACCCAAATCGTGCCTTGAGGGCGGCCCAGTTTGACGTCTGGAGTAGGTGGCCGTGTGGGTGACCAGCGACAAGAGCGTCCCACTGCCTGTGACTAGGGCCCGGCATCCACCACCCCTTTCCCCCGGCGCCCCAGCAGCGTGCCAGCGGCATTGTTCTCCGCCAAGATGTCTTTCGTCAGCAGATCCGAGAGCCCGGGAGTTGCCGGCGGCTCTGGTAGGAGTTTGTCACAAAGCCGGATCAGCGGCTGGAGAAGCGCCATCGGAGCGTGAAGCTTGGGTCGTTTGATCCCTACCGCTCGCAAGACCAGGTCGTAGACATGGTCCTGGGTCATGGTCTCCGCACTGACGCCGGGGATGCGGGAGGTTTTCATTTGGTCAGCCCAACCAACTCGTAAACCTCTTCGATAGTCTGGCGGCCCTTGACCTTGATGGATTGGAGCGGCATCACCTTGACGCGGTGCCTGATTTGATGGTAGGCGGCCTGGCTCATAAGGATCTGTCCTGGCC
>DAOUVM010000231.1 GCA_030667645.1 Ardenticatenales bacterium
GTGATCTGACCGGCCTGGGGGCGGATCAAGGCAGCCCGGGTCATCCGGCCGATCCAGTCATAGCGGCCGCTGGCAATGGCGATCACTGCATCCTCGTGCTCCAACAGGATGGCATGGGTGGCGGTCCATCCCTCGTCCGAAAGCCTCTCCCGCACGAGGCGTGTCATCTCCGAGTCGCCCTCCAGCAGTTTGAGCGCGGTCCAGCGAAGCGGGTAGGGTTCGGGAACCGCATCCTCAATCAGCGCCTCAATCTGATCCAGCACCTCTCGATGATCCTTGCGGATCTGCGGCCGGCGTGGCGCATACTCAAATCGCCCGTCCACCACCGCCTCCACCGCCGCGATCAAATCCCGCACCCCCTGGTTCCGGGTTGCCACCATCGGCACCACCGGCACGCCGATAGCGGCCTGAAGCACTTTGGGCTCGATGCGAATCCGCTCCCGCTCGGCCACATCTATCATGTTCAGGCCAATCACCACAAGCGCAGGAAGCGACAAGAGCTCCGACACCAGGTAGAGGTTGCGCTCCAGCGTGGCCGCCCCAATGATGGCCACGACCACGTCCGGCTTTTCCTTGATGACAAAGTCGCGCGCGATCACCTCTTCCGGCGAGTTGGCGGTCAGGCTATAGATGCCCGGCAGGTCGACTACTCGGAGCGCACGGTCGTTGTGGCGGCAGGTGCCAACCTTCTGCTCGATGGTCTTGCCGGGCCAGTTGCCTACCCGCTGGTTCAGGCCGGTCAGCAGATTGAAAATCGTTGACTTGCCGACGTTTGGCTGACCGGCGAGGGCGACAAGGATCTCTCTATCCATTCCGCCGGCCCCAGCGTCCGCGCGGGGGCACCCTGTCACAGGCCCGGCCGCTACCGGGTCCCCGCCGCCCTCGCCGCCCACGCCCGGCTCTTCTTCTAATGACAGGTTCGCCGTCGAGCGGGCGCACGTGCACTCTGCGAGCCTCCCTCCGGCCTAGAGCGATGCGCGTGTCCCGGATGCTGACAATGAGTGGTCCAAAAGAAAAGTTGTGCGCCACTTTCAGCAGCGCACCCGGAATGAAACCCAGCGCTGCCATCCGGCTGATGAACCTGTGCCCGCCGTGCAGCTTGCGCACCGACCCGGTGGCGCCGGATGCCAGCAGATCCAACGGAAGCGATCCGGCCGCCGATTGGAGGCGCTGAACCAACGTCTGCGCAGTGTGCGCGGCGTCCGTCTCGGGCGAAACAGTGATGAATTCGATATCCGGATGCAGGCTCTGCTGGACAGCGATTTCATCTGACAGCGTCTTGAGCACCCGATCGTCATCGCCGGCCGCGAATGCGGGGACGAGAAAGACCCGCTCCGCCCCGCTGTCAATCACGCCGTCGATCCCCTCTTTGAGATCGGGCGACCCGTCAGCCAGGTATCCGATCTCCACGCCCTGATATCCGCCCAACTGCTTTACGGCCGAGGCCAACTCGCCTGGTATCTCATCCCATGCTACCAGCACAATGCCCGTTTTCAACGCCTTCTCCTGCCACCTTGACCTGCCGGCCACCCCATGATAAAATGCATTCGAGGGAGTTTAACCCGCCGGTTAGAGTATGCTAAAATCAGATACTAGTATACTATAATAGCCACGCATTCGTCAACTGATGGATGTCAGGCTTGGACAGTGACCCATGAAAAGCCACCGGCCCACGCCAACCATCGAGGACTATTTGGGGATCATCTACACCCTGGAGCGGGATCAAGAGCCGGTCATCGGCGCTCGACTGGCAGAGTGGATGGAGGTATCGGCCCCAACGGTGACGGCAACCGTGAAACGGATGATCCGGGATGGCTGGGTGACGATGGATCAGGGCAAGGAGATCGGTCTCACGCCGCGCGGCCGCAAGGCGGCCAGATCGTTGCTGCGCCGTCACATGCTGAGCGAACTGCTGCTCGCTCGTCTGCTGGGTGTCCCTTGGTCGCGCGTTCACATGGAAGCGGATCAGATGGAGCACACAATCTCCCAGGAGACGATGGAGCGGATGCTCGAACGCCTCGACGATCCCAAGACGTGCCCCCATGGCAACCCGCTGCCCGGACACGAGGTGTTGCTGGAGGATTGGGTGGCGCTCACGACGGCCGAGGCCGGCCAGCAGATTATTATCAGACGGATCCACGAGTCGGCCGAAGAGGACCACCAGGTGATGGTGTTTCTGGAGGAACACCGCCTCATGCCCGGCACTGAGGCGGTCGTCCACGAGGTGATACCGTTCAACGAGACCGTCTCCCTCCAGGTGGAGGACAAAACAGTGGTGCTGGGCTATGCCGTCGCCAAGAACATCTCTGTCCAGGTGAAAGCGTGACGGCCGTCCGTCGCCGCGCCCCCTCTTTCGACCCCCTCTAGAATGAACCATCGCATGAAAGAACCGATCTCCCAGATGCGGGCCTGGCACGCGGCCGGGAGAGCGGTTGCGGTCGCAACAGTCACCCGAGTGGCGGGAAGCGGTCCCCGGCTGCCGGGGGCTAGGCTGCTGGTATGCTCCACCGGCGCGTTCACCGGCTCGGTGAGCGGAGGCTGCGTGGAAAACGCAGTCATTCAGGAAGCAGAGGGGGTTCTGCAGGATGGCGAGCCACGGCAGCTCTCTTTTGGCATGGGTGACGAGATGGGCTGGGAGGTGGGGTTGGCTTGCGGGGGGCAGATTGACATTTTCGTGCACCGAGCCGACCCAGAGGTCTGGGTTGCTCTCGCCGAGGCGCTGCAAGGCGCCGAGCCCGTCGTTCTCCTCACCGTGATCGGAGGAGAGACGGCATTGGGAAGGCAGGCTGTGGTTCGCCCTACCGGGGTGTTTCCGGCCAGTTTCCCGTTTCCCGCAGCCGTCGAGGCCGCCGAACCTATCCTGAGCGGCAGCAGCGGAACCGACGACGTCACGGTGCTCCGCCTAAACTCCGGCGCCGAGGTGCTGGTCGAGCCCCTCCTTCCCCCACCCCACCTGATCATCGTCGGCGCGGTTCATCCTGCCATCCCGCTCGTCCAGATGGCCAAAACGCTTGGCTTCCGGATCACGATTGTCGATCCACGCTCCCGTTTCGCCGAACGGGAGCTCTTTCCAGAGGCGGATCAGATCGTGGTCGAGTGGCCGCAAGAGGCAATGGCGCGACTGGGGATTGACGGCCGGAGCGCCATCGCCATCCTGACCCACGATCCCAAGATCGATGATCCCGCCCTGGCTGCTGCTCTCAACACCGAGGCGTTCTATGTGGGAGCCATCGGAAGCCGGGGCACGCACGCGAACCGGGTGGAGCGGCTGGAGCAACTAGGGATGACGGCCGATCAACTCCAGCGAGTGCACAGCCCCATCGGCCTGGATGTGGGCGGCCGCTCGCCCGAGGAGATGGCGCTCAGCATTCTGGCCGAGATGATAGCAGTGCGGAACGGCCGGAAAGGCGGTTCGATGTCGGCGACGGCGAACTGAACCCTTTCGCTCAATCCGTCCTTGCCCAGTCAAGTTCGCCACGCCCCCCTCGTCATTGCCCTCACGGTTCAATGCTCATTGATCGCGGAACAGCGCATCGCCTGTCTTTCCACGCTCTCCCGACCCGCCTTGCCATGGCCTGCGGAATAGTGTACCCTTGGCGAATACGCTCGCCGACTGAAAGGGGAAAAAGAAAACCTACTTTGCTGGTCCAACTGATACACCACGGAATCATCATCGCCCCCAAGCCGCCAGTACATGGCCTGGTCCTCACGATTCGAGGAGAACCGGTAGCGCTGACAGCCAGGCAGGAGGAAATGGCGCTCGCGTGGGCGCGCAAGCAGGGCACACCCTATGTGCGCGACAAGGTCTTTGCCCGCAACTTTATGACCGATTTCGGCGCCGCCTTGTCCCTCTCACACAGGCTTCCGGTCGATGAGGTGGATTTTGGCCCCGCGATAAGCATCATCACAGCCGAGCGAGAGATGAAGGCAGGCCTGACCAAAGAAGAACGCAAAGCGGCCGCCGCCGTCAGAAAGGTCAAGCGAGAGGAGCTCAAGGAATACTATGGCTATGCGATAGCCAACGGCGAACGGATCGAACTGGGCAACTATATGACAGAACCCAGTGGCATCTTTATGGGCCGGGGCAAACACCCACTGCGCGGCAGGTGGAAAGAGGGCGCCACCCATCAGGATGTGACGCTGAATATGAGCCCGGAGGCTCCCCGGCCGGAGGGGGATTGGGCAGAGATCGTATGGCAACCCGATTCGCTCTGGGTGGCTCGCTGGAAGGACAAGCTCTCCGACAAGCTGAAATATGTATGGGTGAGCGACACAGCCCCCATCAAGCAAGCGCGGGAAGCGCAGAAATTCGACAAAGCCATCGAATTGGGTGGGAAGCTAGAGGCGGTTCGCGCCCAGATCCAGCGCGATCTGTCAGACCCGAATGACAGACAAAAGATGGTCGCCACCGCCTGTTACCTGATCGACGCCCTCTGCCTGCGCGTCGGGGATGAAAAAGATCCGGACGAGGCCGATACGGTAGGGGCAACCACACTGCGGCCCGAGCACATTACTCTGCACCCGGATCACACGGTCGAATTCAGGTTCCTTGGCAAGGATTCGGTCCTCTGGCACAAGCGGATGCAACTCCCCCCAACCGTGCACGAGAATCTGGCCTACCTGGTCGACAACGCCTGCCCTTCTCGCAGCAACAAGACTCGCTCCGGCCGGGATCTGCCCCAACTCTTTCCCCATATCACTAGCCGTGACGTCAACAGCTACCTCTCCACCATCCAGCCGGGCCTCTCCGCCAAGGTATTCCGCACCTATCACGCCACCGAAGTGGTTCGGCAAAGTCTGGCCGAGTGCGGGGTGACGGCCGATGACCCGGAGTTTGGCAAGCGGGAAGCAATGGTGCTGGCGAACCTGGATGCGGCGATACTGTGCAATCACACCAAACAAGCGCCGGCCAATTGGGCCGCCCGCCGGGTCAGGATGCGCGAGCAGCGTCACCTGGCCAAGGCGCGCGTGGAA
>DAOUVM010000298.1 GCA_030667645.1 Ardenticatenales bacterium
ACTCCAGGATTGCCTCTGCGCGATGACCCGTGTGCGCGACAGTGATCTGAAAACCCTTGTCCTGTAGCTCCGGACCAAAGGAATGGGTTTTTCTCCTGCCCTCAATGATGAGCACGTGCGCCGCGGACGCCATTGCCTGCTACTCCTTCTCCGCCAGAAATCAGGACACGGAGATTATACGCCAAAGAGCATCAACTGTAAACCACCCCAAAAGTACCAATTCCCGCTAGACCTCAGTCGCATAGAGTGGTATCCCCCTTACCTCTGCCGACTCGGCGCCTGTTTCGTTTCTCGATACATCCCATGATCCTACACCTGCGCCACGGTCACCGTCGGCTTGAGGATCGCGCCCATAGGGCACGCGGGTACACACTCGTAACAGGCCAGGCACAGATGCACATCAACAAACGGTGGTTCGTTCTGGTCTATAGTCCGAATCGCCTTGGTGCGGCAGACTGAACGGGCGACGCACTGGCCGCAGGCGCTACACAGGTCGCCATCAATCTGGGGAGCATTCCGGGCGCCTGGCGTCATACTCATGGCGATTCCCTTTCGGGCACCAATTCTCCGGCCACAGTTGCTTTCTCGACGGGCCCGATTGGCGTGGTCTGATCGTGCACCTACTCCTGAGCCGCGAGCCAGCGTTGAGCTTCAATGGCGGCCGCCGCTCCCATGCCGGCCGAAGTGATCACCTGTCGGAAATGCGGGTCGCCGGCCTCTCCGGCTACCCAGACCCCTTTGACGTTGGTGCGCATGCGGCTGTCCGTCTTGACGTACCCGTGCTGGTTCATCTCTATTTGGCCCGCGAAAAGCTGCGTGTTGGGGCTGTGCCCGATGACGATGAAAGCGCCATCAATGGTCAAATCGCTTGCCTCGTCCGTCTTGACGTTGCGCAACCTGATCGCGCGAACGGCCGTATCGCCCACTATTTCCTCCACTACCGAATCCCACACGAACCGGATTTTTTCATTCTCGCGCGCTCGCTTCTGCATGGTGGGTCCGGCCCGCAGATCGTCGCGCCGGTGGATGATGGTAACCTGTGCAAACCTGGTCAGAAACAGCGCTTCCTCCAGTGCACTATCGCCCCCTCCGATAACGGCGATCTCCTTATCCCGGAAGAACCAGCCATCGCAGGTGGCGCAGTAGCTCACTCCCCGGCCGGTCAGCTCCTTTTCACCGGGGACGTTGAGCTTGCGCGGCGAGGCGCCGGTGGCCACTATCACCGCCTTGGCGGCATAGGTCCCAGCATCACCGGTGAGCGTGAACGGCCGTTTGCTCAGATCGATCGCGGCGATCTGATCCATTTCGAGCCGCGCCCCAAACCGTTCCGCGTGCTTTTGCATCTGTCCTACCAGTTCCGGTCCGGTGACACCATCCGGGAATCCGGGATAGTTGTCCACCTCCCAGGTGGTTGCTACCTGGCCGCCCAGCTCGTGGCCGGTGATCACTATCGTGTCCAGGTGCGCCCGGCTGGCGTACAGTGCCGCGGCAAAACCGGCCGGGCCGCTGCCGATGATGACAACATCATGGACCTTTTCCTCCGCCGCCGGAGATGATGGCTCCGGGGAAGAGAGTGTGAATTCCAGACTCATCGTCCAACTCCTCGTTCTGATCTCATGGCCTGACCATATGGTCAGCCAGTTCCAATACCTGGTAGAGCCGATCACCGACCTCGTCGGGAAGCTCGGTGGAGGCGGTGGCGCGGTACAGAAGAATGGTCTGCCTCACTGTATTGAGCACCACTCGGCAGTTCTCACATTCCGCCAGGTGGGCGTTGATCTGCATGCACAGCGACTCGGCCGCCTCGCCCGAGATGTACTCTGAAAGCGGGCCCAGTAGTTCCTGGCAACTCGATTCATTCTTCATTGCGATTGGCCTCCCCGGCCGTTGATCGCTCGCTAAAATACGCCGACAGCTTGTTCCTCAAATTCAGGCGGGCTCGCAGTAGACGGGATTTGACCGCCGAAACCGAGAGTTCCAGATCCGCGGCCGTCTCTGCCGTCGACCGCCCTTCAATGTCGCGTAGAATAAAGACGAGCCTCAAGCTGTCCGGCAATGCGGTGATTGCCTTTTCCATCTGAGCCCGGGCCTCGCTGCTCAGCAACTCGGACTCGGGGCGGCTCGACCAGTCCGGTGTCCCCAGGGTGACCTCAATGTGAGCTTCAGCCGCTTCATCAAGCGAGACAGCCTGCGGCCGCCTGCGCCTGAGTCTCATCAGCGCCTGATTGGAGGCGATTCGGTAGAGCCAGGTACCCAGATTGGCTTGCTCGCGAAAACTCTTGAGGTGCTGTGCCGCCTGGAGAAACGTCTCCTGCAGCACATCCTCCGCCTCGGCCGGGTCCTGCATCATCCTGAGTGCCAAGCCATAGATCCGCGGCGAGTGCTCCTGCACCAACTCTGCAAACGCTCCCCGGTCGCCCACCCTCAAGCGAGCAACTAGACTGGCCTCATCTCTCATCGGCGCTGGTGTTCCTCCGATTGTGGTCAACCCGCCAATTGTATTCCGCTTCTCGCGAATCACCAAGGGCGCCCACCCGCCCGTTCTAACCCCCTGCCTCACCAATGGCCTCCAGCACCCTGGCCCTGCTGGGCGGGCCGCTCTGTCTGTAATATGGGGTCCCGTCGCCGTCAAACACCAGGAGCGTCGGCAGACCGCTCACTCCGTATCTGCGGGCGATCTGCTGACCCAACTGGCTATTGGTGTCCAACCGGATAACATGGGCTCGGTTGACTAGTTCGCGTTCCAGCCCATCCACGATGGGTTTTGAGATCAGGCACATGCTTCAGTAGTTACTATAAAATCCTACGATCGTGGGCCGCCCTGAGGTGATCGCCGCGTCGAAAGCGGTCTCGTCTGCCAGATCTGTGGGACTGGAACGCAGAAAGACGAATGCGACGGCTATCACTCCCAGTAGGATCGGCAGGAGCCAGTTTTCACTCATGAATTCTGCCAGGCGCGACATTGCTTGATTATAACAGGTGCTCTAGCTGTTGCCTGATCTGGTCGGCTGGCACGACGCCCACGATGCGATCTATCACTTGACCATCCTTTACAAAGAGCAGCGTAGGGATTCCCTGAACTCCGTGCTCGATCGCCCATCTAGTGTTCTCATCGGTGTTCACCTTGGCGATGAGTGCCCGGCCATCGTACTCGGCCGCCAGCTTTTCCAGCGTGGGTGCAACCATGCGACAGGGCATGCACCACGGAGCCCAAAAATCCACCACCACCGGCATCTCAGACTGGAGCACCTGCTCTTCGAATTCGTCGTCGGTGACGTGAATGGGCGATGAACTGTCATCTTTGGGAATGGTGCCTGTGGGTTCTGCTGCGTTGCCGCGCATCCTATCCAGTATTCGGGTCATAATCGTTGCTCTCCTTTCGTCTGCTCGCTCGTTCATCCTCTTTGATGCAATTCGCGCCAAAAGGTTGCACGCATTCCAGTAGGAATCGGTGCTCTGGCGTCACCTGGGGTCGGTGCGATGGCCCCGGATGCGCAGGTATCAAAGGTGGTCAGCCACCATTCATTGATCCTCTGATTCCCTGAGGTTGCGCCCCTGCCCTGCTGGAATCCTTCCAACGGGTCCAGCGCCGGGCGGGGGGGTGTGCCCTCCCCGCCGCCGCGATATGGATTTGACAGCTTACCTCAGCAATGC
>DAOUVM010000265.1 GCA_030667645.1 Ardenticatenales bacterium
CTCGTACATGTTTGAGTCCATGACAGAGGCCACGGTCGTTGATGAGCATACCATTGACATGACTTTCGAGGCTGCGTTCCCCAACTTGCTCTATAACCTGTCCTCCTCATTCGCCGGCATCATGAGCAAGGAGGCCTACGAAAAGTATGGCGACGAGTACGGCACCAAGTATGCCGTGGGCACCGGCCCGTTCATGCTCGAAGAGTGGGTGCAGAACGACCATCTCACGCTGGTCAGAAACCCCGACTATAACTGGGCGCCCGCGTGGACCGGCCACAAGGGGCCGGCTCAGGTGGATGGGATCCTCTTTCGTATCATTCCCGAAGACGCCACCCGCGCCATTGAACTGCAGGCGGGCAACGTTCATTTGCTGGTAGACGCGCCATCGCCGCGCGAGCTACCCCAGTATCAGAACAACCCCGACTACTTTTTCATGCAGAGCGCCGATGCGTCTATTCAGTTCATCGGAATGAAGGTTGACGATCCTTTCTTCAAGGACATTCGGACGCGGGAGGCGGTGGGTTACGCCATTGACCGCGATCTGATCATCGAGACCATCTACCAGGGCCTGGGGCGGGCCGCTACCACCTACCTCTCGGCCGAGTTGGGCGGGGATAAAGGCGTAGCCGCCGTGGCTCCCAGCTTTGATCTGGACAAGGCCAAGGAATTGCTGGCCGAGGTAGGTTGGGTGATGGGCGACGACGGCATCCTGGTGGCCGAGAACGTGGAGGGCATGGACGCGGGCACCAAGTTCGAGGTCAGCTATTGGACTTACCAGCAAGACGAGTACAAGCGGCTGGCCGAGGTGACCCAAAACATGCTGGCTGAGGTGGGCATCAAGGCCAACATCCAACTCATGGATAGCCCCACGTACAGCGACGCCTTGAGAGGCGGCGAGACGCAGCTCATCCTGCGCCGGTACGGTTGGGACAATAACGACATCCTGGAGTGGTTCCACCACGGCAAGTACGCGCCCTATCCCAACTATCTGGGCGTCTTCGATCCCGACTTTGACGCGGCACTGGACGACGCCAACTACGATACGCCCACCTGGGGCGATCGCGATGCCAAGTACATAGACATTCACAAGTACCTGATCGAAGAGTGGTATCCCTGGGCACCCATCCGCCAGCGCGCGGACGTGTTCATCGGCCGCTCCAGTGTCAAGAGCTTCAAGCCGATCCCGTTGAAGGGGATGAGCGCTACGATAGTCTGGACCCAAGTCTACGTGGAGCAATAGCGAACAGCTCTCGATCCTAAATCTCGCTGCTGGGGGGCAGTGCCTGTCAACCAGCAGCGATTTCCTCCCTTTGCACTTGTTAAGGAATAACCTCCCGTTTTGGATGGTGAATCAGGTGCAGGTATCACAAGAATGCCAAGTTGTTGTTGGACAAGTACTTTGCTGCATCTTGTGGTATGCTGATTGACTGTACCGCACCGCAGTCCTTTTGCGGTGTAAAAGGGTTCTCGGTGGTGTATTCTAGTGCTCCAAGCGGACCACAATCCGCGCCATGTGGGGCGGCGGATGGTGATGCACCGCGAGCCAGAAGCCCAGGCGGGAGGCCGCTCAGGTTTGCACCGAGAACTAGCTAGGGGAATAGAATGACAGCCTATCTGATCAAGCGTTTCCTGCTGGCGATACCCGTTCTCATCATAACAGCACTTCTTGTGTTTCTGGCACTACATCTCTCCCCTGGCGATCCGGTGGACGTGATCGTTGGGCCGATTGCATCCGAGGAAGTCCGGGATCGCGTTCGCACACAACTTGGGCTAGATAGACCATTGGCAATCCAGTTTGTCATCTACATGAGCCATGTCGCCCGAGGAGACCTGGGACAATCCATTCTCAACAAACGCCCAGTCGCAGAGATGGTTCTGGAGAAATTACCCATCACAGCGGAGCTGGGTCTGGCAGCCTTTATTCTCGCCTATCTTTGTGCTATCCCGCTAGGCGTGATTGCAGCCTTGAATCGTAACTCGTTCTTTGATTGGTTCTCTATGATGGTGGCTCTGATTGGGGTCTCCATGCCTGGTTTTTGGCTGGGGCTGTTGCTGATCTATGCCGTTGCGTTACACTTGAAATGGCTTCCGCCCTCCGGGTACGGAGAGATCAAACTCCTGATCTTGCCCGCTCTGGCTCTGGGACTTCCTCGCGTGGGCCGGATAGCCCGCATCACTCGCTCCAGTCTGCTGGAGGTCATTGACCAGGATTACATCCGCACGGCGCGGTCCAAGGGGCTGGCAGAGAGAGCCGTGGTGCTTGGTCACGCACTGCGCAACTCGCTGATTCCCATCATTTCTCTGATGGGCCTCGACTTGGGCTATATCGTGGGTGGAGCCGTCGTTATAGAGAGCGTCTTTGCGCGCGCCGGCATCGGGAATATGATGTTGCGGGCCATCAACTCCCGCGATTTCCCTGTTTTGCAGGGCGCCATGTTTGTTTTGGCCCTGGCCATCATCCTGGGCAACATCTTGGCCGATATTAGTTACGTGATTATCGATCCACGCATTCGCCACTAGTCCTTTCGCCCGTGTGATCTAGAGAAGTCGAGACTGGTGAATCCCATGGAAGAAACGCAAGAAACGCAGGAAACCCCCAAGGCATCAATCGTCTTGGAATCAGCAGAGGAACCGCGTCGCGGAAAACGAGTCAGCACGTGGGCTCGTTTGCGCCGAAGCCCTGGCGCGATGATCGGCCTGGTGCTGATCGGGCTGCTGTTGCTCATGGCTCTGACGGCTGACTTGATTGCGCGCCAAGGGATTGATGAGCAGGACCTTCGCAAGGGCTTGCTCTCACCGGATCGGGAGTTCGCGCTAGGCACTGACGAGTTCGGTCGTGACATGCTCAGTCGCATCATTCATGGGTCACGTGTCTCTCTGCAAGTTGGGATTATCGCCACGGCCGTCTCGGCGGCAGTGGGCATCAGCCTGGGCGCAATCGCGGGCTATTTCGGCGGGCGAATTGACTACCTTATTCAGGGCATAGTGGACATTAGTTGGGCCTTCCCCACCATTCTAATGGCCATCTTTCTCATCGCCGTATTGGGCCCCAGCCTAACCAACGTGATGATTGCCGTGGGTGTGGTCTATTGGGGAGGATTCGCTCGCGTTGTGCGAGGCCAGGTGCTCTCCTTGCGCGAGTGGGAGTTCGTCATGGCTGCCCAGGCCATTGGCGCTGGCGATTGGCGCATCATGTTCCGTCACATCTTGCCCAATATCATCTCTCCGGTTATCGTCATGGCCACGCTGATGATGGGCGATGCCATCTTGATCGAGGCAACTTTGAGCTTTCTGGGCATGGGCGCGCAGCCCCCCACACCCAGTTGGGGGTCGATCCTCGCCAGCGGTCGTGCATATCTGGTAATTGGCCCCTGGGTCACCCTTTTTCCGGGAATCGCCATCATGCTTACCGTGCTGGGCTTTAACCTGCTGGGCGATGGCCTGCGCGATGCTCTCGATCCCCGGCTCAAGAACCTATGAAACGAGGACGCCGTTATGTTCCAGTTGACTATCAGAGGTGGCGTCGTGATTGATGGCACCGGAAAGCCAGCTTTCCGGGCCGACATAGGAATCCGCAATGGCAAGGTCGCCGTCATCGGCGACCTTGTTGCTGTTGATGAGGAAAAGAACATCCGAGCCGATGGCCTGGTGGTAGTGCCGGGGTTCATAGACATTCACTCCCACTCTGATTTTACCATCATGATCAACCCACGTGCCGAAAGCAAAATCCGCCAAGGGATCACCACTGAGGTCACCGGGAACTGTGGCGCTACGGCTGCTCCCATGTCGGATGCTCATCGCCAGGAGGCACTGGATTATTTGTCAACCACGCTGGGCATCGGCGGATCGGAGTCCCTGACCTGGGACTGGACCTCTTTTGGCGACTACTTGGATGAACTGCGCCGGCGCCAATTGGGCGTCAACCTGGCGCCTCTCGTCGGCCATGCCACGTTGCGCATAGCTGTCATGGGCGCGACAGACCGCCCCCCGACGGAAGAGGAAATGGTGGCCCAGGAGCAATTGCTGGATCGGTGCCTGAGCGAGGGAGCGTTCGGCATGTCCACCGGTCTGGAATATCCGCCCGATGCCTATAGCACCACCGAGGAACTTGTCCGCCTGGGCCGTGTGCTGGCACGGCACAAAGCCCTCTATGCCACCCACATACGGGGTGAAGCTCAGACCCTCTTTGAGGCTGTCGGCGAAGCGGTGCGCATCGGCGAGGAGTCAGGCTGCCGCGTAGAGATTTCGCACCTGAAAGCGGGTGGGCTTGGCAATTGGGGCAAAGCGCCCCAACTCTTGGCCTATCTGGATACGGCACGGGAACGTGGCATTGAGGTAACCTGGGACCAGTATCCATATACCGCCTGGGGGTCGGGTCTGATTGACTACCTGCCCCACTGGGTGGCGGC
>DAOUVM010000283.1 GCA_030667645.1 Ardenticatenales bacterium
CTGGAGGAGGACCTATTGCGCACTATGACTGTCGTCCGCAACGGGTTGGAGAAGCTCGAGGCGGAGCGCCTGCGAATATCAGAAAAGGGGGCCGAGGTCGGCGAGCCTGATCAAGACGAGGGAGGCGCCGAGTGATTGTCGTGTGGGCCAGGAATTCCCCTTGTGGTGGGGATCTGTGTGCCGAGCGTGAGCCCAAATGTATTGGCTGGTTGAGGGCTCGCGCCGTAAGCGGCCGCCTGGTGAAGGATAGCGAGGGTTGAGGAGGAGCAAGATGGAGTACTATATCACCGGCGAAACGATGCAGACGTTGGACATCCGGCTCAAGGCAGGGGATGCAGTGTTCACCGAGTCGGGTGGTATGGCGTGGATGACCGGAAATGTGGACATGGCAACCGACACTCGTGGTGGTCTTCTGAAGGGGCTCGGCCGCAGCCTGGCGGGCGAATCCCTCTTTATGACTACCTATCGCTGTACTTCGGGCGAAGGAATGGTGGTCTTTACTCCCGAATCGCCCGGCGCGATCCTGACATTTGACCTGGAGGCTGGCCAGAGCCTGATCTGCCAGAAGGACGCCTTTATGTGCGCGGCCGACTCGGTGAAACTGGAAATGCATTTCCGAAAGAAGCTGGGCGCGGGTTTGTTTGGTGGTGAAGGATTTGTCCTGCAAAAAGTCACCGGCCCGGGCAGGGTCTTTCTGGAGATCGCCGGTGAGGTGCGAGACTATGCGCTGGCGCCGGGACAGGAGATGAAGGTGGATCCGGGCCACATTGCCCTGTATGAGCCAGAGGTAGATTACAACATTGCCCGGGTCAAGGGGGTCAAGAACGTCTTGTTTGGTGGCGAGGGACTTTTCCTGGCAACCCTCCGCGGACCTGGCAAAATCTGGCTCCAATCGATGCCTCTCTCTAATCTGGCCAGCAAACTGGCTCGCTATCTGCCGACGACAAAACGGTAATCGGCTGGCCCCGCCTTGAAGAAAGGCAAACATGTGCGCCATCACCATCGTTGTCGCCGGCTGCTGATCTTGGTGACTGGCGACAACCCTCGTCACTTCTATCGTGCCATCGGAACAGCATTGAAAGAGTCGAAAAACAGAAAAGACGCGGCCCGGTCATCCGTTTCGCGTTGCACCAGTGAAATGGGTCGGCGTCGGCTCGGCGCATCCATCCCGCCAGTGTATCCCTCTCCCCCCGCGGCGGGCGCTCTTTCCCTCCTCTCAGCATTCGCGGTTGCTCGTGTTCCGCCTCGCATACCGGGCCCGTGGTGGTCCCTGCGGCTTGTCCCATGACTATCATGACCAAGACCGTAATCCCAGTTCTCCGCCAGGGGCTGATCCGCCGCCAGCGGCTGCTCGACATCCTGTACCGGAGCCTGGATCGCAAACTCATCCTGGTTACCGCGGCTGCCGGCTATGGCAAGACATCGTTGCTAGTTGACTTTGCGCACGATACCGAGCTTCCCGTTTGCTGGCTCACACTGGATGAAGACGACCGCGACCCGGGCACGTTCCTCACCGGGGTGGCTGCCAGTATTGCTCAACGTTTTCCCTTCTTTGGCGAGATGACCCGAACGGCGTTGGCGAGCGGGGCGCCGGCGGATGAGGTCGTTGGGATACTGATCAACGAACTGATTGCCAGAGTTCCCGAGTTTTTCGCTCTTGTCCTGGACGATTACCATCTGGTCGATACGCCGGCGATCGGCCGCGTCATGGGGCGGCTGCTGCGTTTCTTGCCGGATCACGCTCGCTTGATTCTCAGCGGGCGGACCTTGCCTGACGTGGACCTGATCCATCTCGCGGCCAAGCAAGAGGTAGCGGCTCTCGTGCCCGAGGAGCTTTGTTTCACGACCAGCGAGACGGCTGCCTTTATGGAGCGGAATTGTGACCTACCGATAGAGACGGCCGACGTAGAGACATTGACCCAAACCATGGCGGGCTGGGTGACAGGCATCGTCCTTGCCACCCAGCCGGTCACTCGTCACCTGATGCCGCAGTTGCAGCCAACCGAGGGAGCGCTGGACGCGGTCTATGCCTATCTGGCGCGCGAGGTGCTGGCGCTGCAGCCGCGGCACGTGCGCGAGTTCCTGCTGCAGACCGCCATCTTGCGCTGGATGACGGCAGAGATGTGCGACTCGCTGCTGTCTCGGAGCGACGCGGCGGATGAGTTGGTCGCGCTAGAGCAACGCCATCTATTCATCGAGCGTGTGGAGGCAGGGGCGGAGGTTCGCTTCCGATACCATCCGCTGTTCCGGGAGTTCCTACTAGAGCAACTGCAAGAGGGGGATGCTCGACGTGTTGGGCTGCTCCGCCGGAGGGCAGCGCATCTGTACGCGCAGAAGGGCGAGCCAGAAGAAGCAGTTCGCCATCTATTGGAGATCGGTGAGGTGGGCGAGGCAACTCCCCTGATCGACTCGCTGGCTCCAGGCATGTTCAGCGGCGGCCGGCACGCCACCTTGCTGGATTGGTTCAAGCGGCTGGGAGACCATGCTGAGAGTGCGCCGCGGTTGCTGCTGCAGGTTGCCAAGGTGCTGACTGACCGGGGGGATCACCTTCAGGCATTGAGGATTCTGGAGGCATTGTTGCACAATCCGGCCGGCTCTGTGATCTTGGCGGAGGTTCAGGTACAGCGCGGGCTCATCTGGTACCGTCGGGGCGAGATAGGCAAGGCTCTTGAGACGCTTTGCCCGCTGATCGAGAGCGGACCGGGCGGGAAAACCGAGGCATATGCCCTCCGCGTCATCGGACTGTGCCGCCATCGACAGGGCCGGCCGCTGCAGGCCAAAGAGCACCTACTCCGAGCGCTGGCGACGTACGAACAGTTGGGCGATGCTTTCAACCAGAGCCGGGTGCTTCTTGATCTTGCCCTGCCCCTGTCTTCCCTGGGCCAGATGAGAGAGATCTCCCGCTATCAGTCGCGTGCGCTGGAGATTCTGCGCCTGCGGGGGAGTCCGGCCGCACTGGCAACGGCGCTCAACAATGCCGCTTTCAACTACCACCATATGGGCCAGTTCGAGCAAGCTGACGATTGCTACCGTGAGGCGTGGGAAAACGCTCAACAGAGTGGGCAGCGACGGACAGAGGCCCAAATTCTGATCGGCCGGGCGGACCTGCTCAAGGACACGGGCCAGCCAGCCGCCGCTCTCGACCTTTACCAGCAGAGCCTGACCCTCCTTGAGCCGATCGGCGAATCGTGGTTGCAGAATTGGGCTCGGATTGGCTTGGCGGCCTGCCATCGATTGGCTGACGATCCACGCCAGGCTCTCACCTGGATCCAAGAAGTGGCGAAGGTGTCGGACGCCAGCGTGGAGGCGACGAGGTTGATTGAAAGGGGGAGAATCCTGGTGGCTCTGGGTCGTCTGGATGAGGCGCTCGAGGTGTTGGTTCAGGGACGGGATGCCTGGGCGACTCAGCGGGCCTATTCGGAACTCGCCACCGCCGAACTCTGGTTGGGAGAAGCGTGTCGCCGGGCGGGTGACGGGGCGGCGACCTCTGCGCTGGAGCGTGCGATCCAGGCCAATAGGCAATATGCGGAGCACGATATCCGTTTCATCCTCGCAGCTCGCTGCTGTCCGGCGCTGCTGGCCGTTGGCCAACAGCGCTCTGTCAACCCGCCTGCGCTGGACCATCTGCGCCGCCGTGTGCGCGAGATGAACCGAGCGTGCGCTGAGTTTGCCCGCTCCCCGGCCGAAGACGCCGCAGCGCCAGTGGTGCAGGTCTTTGCCTTTGGGGAGGGACGGGTGGAGCGAGATGGTCACGCCATTTCGGCGGCCGAATGGGAACGGGCAACGGCCCGGCTGTTGTTCATCTTTCTTGCCGATCGATCGCGGTCCCAGCGGAGCGCCCTGCTGGGCTGTTTCTGGCCCGATGTTCCTGAAAACAAGGCGATATCCCGGCTTCACTCAACCATGTACAGCGCCCGCAAAGCGGTGGGGGGAGACTGGCTGCTCTATCAA
>DAOUVM010000130.1 GCA_030667645.1 Ardenticatenales bacterium
CGGTGGCGAGCATCAACTGGCTGGGGATTCTCCAGCCGGAGGACTAGTCGCTGCCGGCGCAGCCAGATGGCTGCGCTCAGTGCCATGCCGGTCTGGGGGCGATGCCCAATTCGCCTCCCACGGCCGAGGATCTAGCCAATGTCGATTGTCTGATCTGCCACGGCCCGGACTATGAGAGGACGGTGGTCGAGGATAGTGACGGCGGATTCCGATTCGCGCCGGCCGAGGGCGTGGACGCTCTGGCGGCTGCGCAAGCGGCGCAACGGCCGACGAGCGAGATGTGCAACCGGTGCCACCTCGAGGCATCCGGCGGCGCCAGCTTTCAGCATGGCGAGTATCCCACCTCGCCCGAGGTGGATGTGCATCTCGCGGCCGGCCTCCAGTGCATCGATTGTCACGTCACCGAGGACCACAAGACGGCCGGCGGTGGCTATCTGATCGCCCAGGAGCTTCCTGAGGTGGAGGTCTCGTGCGAGGGCTGCCACGAGGAGCCGCATGAGGGGGATGATGCGCTGCTCTTGGATATGCACCTGGGCCGGGTTGCCTGCCAGACCTGCCACATCCCGCTGATTGCCCGGGACCCGGAATACCCGACGCAGATGACACGAGACTATTCACAACCGATCCTTGATGAGGAAACAGGCCTGTACGGACCTCAGGTGAGCATCGAGAGCGACATGATACCAGCCTACCTTTGGCAGCAGGAACACCAGATGGAGAGCCCTTCCCGGCCGGTTGGCTCGATCGACGACCCTGACGCCAGGATCACGCCGTGGAAGCCGTTGGAGATCACGGCGCCCCATGATGCCGAGACGGGGATGCCGGTTGCCCTCAAGCAGGACGTATACAAGGTGACAGGAGATCTGGATGCGGCCGTCGCGGCCGGCATAGAGGCTCTCGGGCAGGATGCAGGCAGCAGCGGCGAGTGGGAAGCGGTTATCGAGTTGCTCTACCTCGGCGCCAACCACCAGGTCGCGCCGCCGGCGCAAGCTCTGCAATGCGTCGATTGCCACGCTGACGGGGGGCGATTGGATTTCGTCGCGCTGGGCTATGAAGAAGAGCGGGCGGCCCGATTGGCCGTTCTGGCCATGCCGGCGCCGGCCGCAACGCCCACGCCGACGGACGAACCTCCTGCCGCTCAAGAGCCGGCGCCCGCCGGCGAATCAACGATCGGCGGCGAAGGTAACAAAGCGTGCCTGGCCTGCCACGGCACGCCGGGGATGGAGACCGAGTTTCCCAATGGCGATCGCCTCTATCTCTCGATCGATGCGCAAGCATACGCCAACTCGGTCCACGGGAGCCAGGAGTATGCCTGTGTGCAGTGCCACACCGATACCACCGCTTTCCCCCACGATCCGATCACGGCCGCCAGCCGGCGAGAGTTTGTCTTTCAGCGGTACCTATCATCGTGCGTAGAGTGCCACCCGGAGAACTATGAGACGACACTGGACGGCGTCCACCAAAAGGCACTGGCGGCCGGCAGGACCGAGGCGGCCGTCTGCACCGACTGTCATGGAGCGCACTATATCGAATCGCCGGACGAACCGCCGAGCCGGGGTTCTCAGATGTGTGAAACGTGCCACTCGCAGATATACGACGCCTTTGAGGAGAGCGTGCACGGGGCAGCACTGATCGATGAGGGCAACCCCGACGTGCCCGCATGCACCGATTGCCATGGAGTGCATGACACCGACGGGCCCCACAATTCTGATGCCTTTCATCTGCTTTCGGTTGACACTTGCGCCGCCTGCCACAACGATCCAGCGCTGATGGACCGGTACGGGCTAAACGCGGACGTCTATGATACTTACGTGGCCGATTTCCACGGCACCACTGTGATGCTGTTCGAAGCCATCACGCCCGATGGGGAGACCAACAAGCCGGTGTGCGTTGACTGCCATGGCGTGCATGACATCCGGCCCCACGACGACCGGAACAGCACGGTCATGCAAGACAACCTGCTAGAGACTTGTCAGCGCTGTCATCCAGACGCGACGGTGGATTTCCCCGCCTCTTGGCTGAGCCACTACCGGCCGGACGCGGAAGAGACGCCGATCGTTTACTTTGTCGACTTGTTCTACAAGGTGATGATCCCGGCCGTCATTGGGGGTATGTTGCTGTTCAATGCGACCGATCTATACCGATCTCTGGCTGACCGCCTCTACGGTCGCAAGGAGCAAGACCGTGAGTAAAGAGAGCCGCAAGTACCTGCGCTTCAGAGTCTCGTATCGCATCGAACATCTGCTGCTTATCCTGAGCTTTGGCATCCTGGGCGTAACCGGGCTGGCGCAGAAATTTCCCACCGTCGGTTTGTCGCTCTGGTTCATGGGCGCCCTGGGCGGCGTAGAGAACGTGCGAATCGTGCACCGGGTGGCGGCCGGCTTTATGGCGCTGGAGACAATCTACCATCTCGGGGCTCTGGGGTACCGGCTCTTTGTTCTCCGCAGTCGGTTGACCATGCTGCCCGGGATGGAGGATGGGCGGGCTGCCCTCCAGGCAGTGCTCTATAATTTGGGTCTGAGCCGGGACCGGCCGTTGGAGGGCCGTTATACCTTTGCCGAAAAGGCCGAATACTGGGCGCTGGTCTGGGGAACGGTCATCATGGGGATTACCGGCTTTATGTTGTGGAATCCGATAGCAGCGGCCGGCATTCTTCCCGGCGAGTTCATCCCGGCGGCCAAGGCGGCCCACGGCGGCGAGGCGGTGCTGGCGGTGCTGGCGATCATTGTCTGGCATTTTTATCAGGTGCACGTCAAGATATTCAACAAGAGTATTTTCACCGGCCGTCTCACAGAAAAAGAGATGGCTCACGAGCACCCGTTGGAACTGGCGGACATTGCGGCCGGCACGGCCGTGCGCCCTGTCGACCCACGAGGCGTGGCGCGACGCCGGCGGGTGTTCATCCCGGCCTATGCCGTGCTGGCGATTGCCATGGTAGCAGCGCTGACCTACTTATTGACGTTTGAGGAGACCGCTTTGGCAACCGTGGCACCCATGGAAGAGGTGGAAGTTTACGTCCCTCTCACCCCGACTCCGTTTCCGACCGCTTTGCCGACCTCAACGCCGCTGCCCGTGGAATCCCTCTCGTGGACCGGGGGCGTGGCCGGCCTGTTCCAGACTGCTTGCGTAGCATGCCACAGCACCGCCAATCCAATGGGCGAACTTGACGTGAGCAGCTACGAGGGGGTCCTGGCCGGAATCGCTCCGCCTGACCCGGACGCCGGCACGATCATGGCCGCGCAGGTGGCCGGAGCCCATGCCGGCCAATTCAATGGCGATCAACTGGTCATGCTCCGGGAATGGATCGAGGCAGGCGCTCCCAAAGAGTAGCACCAGGTTAGCTGACACCGGCCGTCAGCAGGCGGAAGCGACACCCTACGATTATTGGCGGGGCACTGACCGGTGCCCCGCTCTTTTTTTTGAGCCTCTTCGTCTTACTCGCTGCAGCTTGCGGCAGGGCGGCTGGCCCCATCCTCTTCGGCCGTGCCAGGGGGGGGGATCGACCCCACTCTATAGCGGGACGGTATGGGTTAAACATCCCACCCGTGTCCGCATTCCCCCCATCTCCGAATCCTCTGGAACCGACCACTGGTCGCGCAAATGGGTGCAATCCCATATCGAGACCGGCGGTGTGTTGTGCTAAAGTCAGAGCAGTACGCACTGGAATAACTTGCCCGCTTTCAATGTTGATTCACGGGCAGGGCGGTCGCAGAACCCAAGTTGTCAAGTAATGAGACAGCATTGATAGGAGAGAGGAGGTCGAGATGATTGCGGATTTCCCGGTCCAAGCTCTGGTTGTGGCTGCGGGTATGGCGGCCCGGCTTGGCTTGCCAATCGTGGTGATTTGGTTGCTCGGACGCGTGCTGCGACGAGTGGCAAACCCCAGAACTGAGCACGGAACAGCGCAATGAGAAACCGGTTGATGTACGCCATCGGGCTGCTGCTGGTCCTGCTACTGTCTGTTTCGGCCGCCGCGGCGGCCGGCCCTGTCGAGTCTACCTATGCGGGCCCAGAGGAATGCGCCCAATGTCATGTTGCTGAGGCCGCAGACTGGCAGGATGCCCCCCACGCGAGCGCACAGGACACTATTGCACAAGCGTTGGAGCTTGCCTGCAGCGGCCCGGGGCCGGCACAGGAGTGCGAGTGCCTGACGTGCCACACTACCAATTATGATCCGGCCGCCGGCACCTTTGCCCACAGTGGTGTTACGTGCGAGGCGTGCCACGGTCCGTATGTCTCGGACCACCCGGCGAGCGGTGTGATGCTGCTGGATCCGTCCTCAGAGCCGTGTCGGGATTGTCACGTGAATACCCACACCGAGTGGTTGGACAGTCCTCACGCAGAGGCAAACGTGCCCTGTGTCGGCTGTCACCAGTCGCACTCGCAAGAGCTTCGAGTTGATGAATCCGATCTGTGTGTTTCGTGCCACCGTGAGGAACGCCAGGACAGTGTGCATCTGGCCCACAGCGGTGAAGGAATCGAGTGCGTAACGTGCCACGTGCCGTCGGATCATTCTGATGACCCGGCCGAGTTGACGGCCATTGCCCTGGTTTCGGGCAGCCCGACGGCTCCAGAGCACGGTTTTCGGGTTTCCGCGTCGGCCGGTTGTGTGGACTGTCACGCGGCCGGCGGTGGGCCAGAGACCGTGGGCGCTAGCGTGGTGCGGGCCGGCGAACTGGAAGCTCAGGCGACGCGCCTGGCAGGCGAACTGAAAGAGGCGCGTGAGGACAACCGGTCGCTGCAGACCTTGTCGTTGGTGACCCTGGGTCTGGGGTTGGGGACTGGCGGCGTGCTGGGAGTGATGCTAGCTCTGGCGGCCGGTTATGTCCTGCAAAAGGCGGCCGGCCGATGAGCACCCGGACCAAGGGAAAGCTGTCGCGCCGGGATTTCATTGCTGTGGCCGCTGCTGGAGCGTGGCTGCTCCTGGACCGGGCGAGCCCGGTGGATGCCAGCGAAACGAAAAAAGAAGACACCCAGGGAATGCTGATTGATCTCACGCGCTGCGTCGGGTGCAACTCGTGTGCGCTTGCCTGCAAGGAGAGCAACCACCTCCCGGGGGATGATCAGATTCCTCAAGCGTTGGAAAGCGATGCCTACACCTTTGTCGACCCGGTGGAGGCGATCACGGCCGGCGGGGAGAGCACGACCCGCTATGTAAAGCGCCAGTGCATGCACTGCCTGGATGCCGCATGCGTTTCCGCCTGCCCGGCGGCGGCCATGTACGACAGTGGCGAGGGTCCGATCATCTACCGAGCCGGCCAGTGCTTGGGATGCCGCTACTGCCAGGTCGGGTGCCCCTTTGGTGTGCCCCGGTTCGATTGGGAGGATGGCATCGCACCCACTATCAGCAAGTGCTGGATGTGCCATGATCGGCTGCAGGCGGGTGACGAGCCAGCCTGTGTGGAAGCCTGTCCGAGCGGAGCGCTGCGCTTCGGCCGGCGCTCCGAATTGTTGAGCCAGGCGAGAGCCCAAATCGCCACTCACCCGGATCGGTACGTGGATCACGTTTTCGGCGAATCGGAGGTTGGCGGCACATCGATCGTTTACCTTTCTGATGTCCCGTTTGAGCAGCTCGGATTTCCTTTGGACCTGCCGCACGTTGCGCCCCCGGAGCAGACGGAGAAGGTAATGTCCGCTCTGCCCTTCGTGATCGGCGGAATGGCGGCCCTGATGAGTGGAACCGCCTTTTACACCCATCGCCTGCGGCCAGACGGGGGGGAGGAGTAAACCAATGGACATGCTTTCATTACCGCTCTTGGTGGGCATTGTTGCGGCCAGCGTCGGCATACCGGTGGTGTTCATGGTGGGGATGCGAGGTCTGGTCTTTCGCATAGTAGGACGTCCGGCCCTTTGGCCCGCGGCCGGTGGGGAAGTGTTGCCACTGCCGGCCTGGCGCCCGCGCTTGACCTCCCGCTGGCACGCTCTCCGCACGGTGTTGATGGTGGCGGTCATGGCGGCCGGCACGGGGCTCGTACTGGTTCGTTTCGTGTATGGGATCGGAGCGATTACCAACCTGAGCGACCAGTTCCCGCTCGGTCTGTGGATTGGCCTTGATGTAATGGGCGGAGTGGCCCTGGCGGCGGGGGCGTTTGTCATCGCGGGCATGGCCCACATTCTGAGGATTGAGCGCTTTGAGCCGCTGGTCCGGCCGGCAATCCTGACCGGCTTGCTGGGATACATGATGGCGGTGGCTTCGCTGCTGGTCGATCTCGGCCGGCCGTACAATGTCTGGCGGCCGCTGGCGCACTGGCAACACCGGTCGGCTCTTTGGGAGGTCGGCGTATGCGTGGCCTGCTATACCACCGTGCTCCTTCTGGAATTCCTCCCCGTTGTTTTGGAGCGGGTCAACGAATCCGATTTTATCACCCGGCGGCTGCCGACGGTGGCGCTGTACCGCTTTCTGGGGCGGTTCTCGATCGTATTCGTCATCATCGGAGTGGTCCTCTCTACTCTGCACCAGTCGTCACTCGGCTCCCTCTGGGTTCTGGTCCCGACAAAGCTCCACCCTCTCTGGTACTCGATTCGATTGCCGATTTTGTTCTGGATCTCGGCGGTCGCGGTGGGTTTGTCAATGACCATCATAGAGTCCACGCTGAGCTCAAAGGCGTTCAAGCGCGGGCTGGAACTTGATCTGTTGACCGATTTGGCCGGGTATGCCTCGGTTGTTCTGTTGATCTACCTGGCGGTCAAAGCGGCGGATCTGGCAGCGCGGGGTGCGCTGCCGCTGTTGTTCGAGACCAGTTTCCAGACGGTGAGCTTTTGGGTGGAGATGATGATTGGCGTATTGGCTCCGGCCGTTCTGTTTGCCGTCAAGTCTTGGCGGCGGAAACCGGGCGTGCTGTTCGCGGGAGCATCGATGGTGGTGTTCGGGGTGATCCTGAATCGGCTGAACGTCAGCATGATCGGGTTGTTCCCCTATACCGGCAACATCTATGTCCCCTCGTGGATGGAGATCGTGATCACCATCACCATCGTCACTCTGGGAGTACTGGCATTCGGGGCGGCGGCGGAGCATCTCCCTGTGTTTTCGCGGGAAGAGGATCACGCGA
>DAOUVM010000178.1 GCA_030667645.1 Ardenticatenales bacterium
ACCTTGGTGGCAATAAACGATGCTCCCCACGCAACAACGGAGAACGAGGCCTTGGAAATGGCGATGAGCCTGTTGCGTTCCACGGTCTGCAGCCGCTGCTAGTTCCGCGTTCGATCGAGTATCGGTGATGCGGCTTTCAGTTGACGAGGTCTCCCGCAGTCTTGCGTCGCGCCCCAATCCCGCCCTCTTTTTTCTCTTCCCTCATCGGTTTGACAAATATCAGGATGAATTCATGTACTTTGTTGATGCGGAATCGGTAGGGATAGCCAAGCGGGCGGAGATTGTTGTACTCGGTGCGCCGGTCCCAGATAATCAGGTCGTCGTAGATGAAACCCAATTCTTGCATCAACTCGGCCAGATCCTGGTGCAGCGGGAAGAAGTGAGGCCCTTTGCGCAGGTCCATCACCACCGAGCAGCAATAGCCCCCCGGCCGGAGCACGGTCCAGACTCCGGCTAAGACGTCCCGCAAGGCGGTTACAAAGTCCTCGTATTCCTCAATGATGCCCAGGTTAGCCTCTTCCTCCCCATAGTGTCGCCGCTCTTTGCCATCGGCCGTGCGTCGCTGGCGAAGGATATTCCAATAAGGCGGAGAAGTGACGCAGAAATCTATGCTCTCCGGCGCCAAGCACCTGTCCAACTCGCGCGCATCCGCCTGGACCAGACCAAAGCTGGAAGCGGCCAGCCGGCCGTCAACCAACTTGCCTTCCCGGTACCCCTGCTCCGTCAATCGGCGGCGGGCGAGGTCGATGTAATCGGGTGACACGTCAAGCCCGACGGCGTTCAATCCGCGGACGCAGGCTGCCAACAACGTGGAACCGCTGCCAACAAAGGGGTCAAGCACAATCCGATCGCTTTCAATGATAAAGCACTGGAGCAACCGGTCCACCAGCATGCCCGGGAAAAGCGCCGGGTGAGCCAGCCTGGCCTCTTCTGGTGTCTTGCGAATGTCATTCCACACGCTGATAGAGTGGCGCAGCCATTCGCTTCCGCTGAGTGAATTGGCTCTGGGTTTCGGCATTCAGAGAGTATAGCAACAAGCAGGTGACGGTGCTAGATGGGCCGAGTCGTAGGGTCGGGATTCCCGCTCTGTGGAAGCGCCGATCTGAGCGTAATGAGCGTGATCTCGGGGCGGCAGTTGAAACGAACGGTGGGAGGGACCGTGCCCAATCCTCGATTTGTGTACACCCACATTCTGTTCCTGACCTGGTATAGTCCGCTGACGTACTTGGTTCCCAGGTGAGGGGTGACCGGAGAGCCAAGGACGGGAAGACGGACCTGACCGCCGTGACTGTGACCGGAGAGTTGCAGCGCCACCCGGCCGTCGCTGGCGACAATGTCTGCATAATCCGGTTCGTGAACCAGCAACACGATCGGCGCACCATCAGGGATTCCGGCCAGCGCGGCATCCAGATCCTGCTGTCGCTCCCAGACGTCATCCAGTCCCGCCAGCCAGAGGGTCTCTTTACCCAATGAGATCAAAGTATGACTGTTGCGCAGCAGCACGTGGCCGGCCGACTGGATGGCCTCCGCCACTCTTTCGGGGTGAGTCCAGTGATCGTGATTCCCCAGGATCGCATAGGTTCCACCAGGAGGAGTCCAGCGGGCCACCATTTTCGCCGCCGGGAAGGCGTCATCTGCATCGTAGGTGACCCAATCGCCGGTGATGACCAATAGGTCGGGTTCCATGGCGGCGACGGTTTGCATGGCGCTGTCCAGCCTCTCCGGCGGAAGATCCGGGCCGGCATGCAGATCGCTGATCTGGGCGATGCGCACGCCCTCAAGTCCGGCCGGCAAGCCGACTATGGGGATGTCGAGCTGTTCCACTCTCAGCCAATCAGGCTCGACTCGCCAAGCGTATGCAAGGCCGCCACCGGAAAGCACGACCAGTTGGGCGCCGGCGGCAGCCAAGAGTTTGAGGAAACGTCGACGAGAGTGCTGGGTCGTTCGCACCCTATGGATCAGTCTGTTGGGAACACCTGGACAAACGCCCCATCGAGCACGCGAAAGACGAAAATGGTGGGATTGGCCAAATCGCCGTTGTTCTGGTACTGGATTAGACCAATGATGGACTCGTATTTCAAGCCGCGCATGGCATTGGCCACTGCGCTCTGTTCCAGGCTCTTGGCCTCGCGGGCTGCCTCGGCCAGGACCCGCACTGCGAGGTACCCGTTGATGCTGTACGTGTCCGGGTTGCGATAGTCTACCTCCTGGTAATCCCAGATCCACTGCTCTCCCACTGTCGCGCGAGGCTCGGGGCCAAATCCACTGACGTACATTCCTTCCGCGGCGGATGCAAAGTCGGCCGCGTGGAGAGAATCGTCGGTTTCAATGGCGGCTGAGAGGAAACAACCGTCGGAAGCCAGGAAGGGGATGTCCCGTGCACCAAGTTGTGCCAGATCGTAGCGCAGGTAGGGGCACTCGATCTCATAGCCGGCGTAAAAGATGGCGTCCGGCTCGGTCGCGATGGCTTGCCGCACGGCATCGGCATAGTAGAGTGGCTCGCCCTCGCCGGCCGCAGGGTCCGGGTCGGGCGGGCCGATGGCGATTTCCAGGTTGAGGGTCGCGGTGGCGCCCAGCCTCTCCAGTTCGATCGCCACTAGATTGGCCAGGTCAATTCCATACGTGTCGTCATTGTGCATGATCGCCACTCGGCCGGCGCTCAGTGTGTTGACCAGAAACTCTGCATCCACCTGGGCCTGCACCTCATCGTTGGCGTTGACCCGGAAAAAGTTCCGATAGCCGCTGGCAGTGAGGGATGGATTGCTGGCGGTAGGGGTGACAATGTTGATGGGAAGCTCGCTGTAGATGTCCATGGCTGCGATGGTCTGGCCACTATTGAGGTGCCCAACGACGCCCAGTACCGATCTGCCGGCGTCGATTTCGGCCGCAATCTGCTCTGCCACGCCCACCGCCACGTCTGAATCACTCTCGTCGTCAATTGCCTCTATGACCACGCGGTAGCCATTGACGCCGCCAGTGCGGTTGATGTGCTCGGCCGCCAGTCTGGCTCCACCTACTATGGTCTGTCCGCCGTTGGCCTGAAAACCGGACAGGGGGACGGCGACGAACACGGTGACATCACCCTTGGTCGGCTCATCCTCCCCGCCGCAAGCGGCCAGCAATAGTGCTATCAGCAGCCCAATGATACCTATCTTGCGCATTGTTTCACCTCTCTATGGGGCTGGGTTGCGAATGTGCAGTTACACCCAGGCACCAGATAGTCCAGATGATCAGCGATCAGCCCCCGTTTGTGATTCTCGCTCCAGCGCGCGCCGTTCTGCGCCAACCTCGTTGTCCACTCTAACTGGTCAGTGTGTTTGCTGCGCCGTCTGGCAACTGCTCGGAATACCCGCATACGCCGGTCCTCAACCGATAGCTCTAGATGTACAACCCCGTTGGATCGATCTCGTCGCGCAGCAGGCGCAGCTCCTCGGCCGTGGGAGGGGCGTTGTGCTTGACCTCGGTCGGGATCAGTAATTCAAACCCAGTGTTTTCCAATGCCTGTTCAAGGGTCACTCCAGGGTGGAGCGCGTCCAACTGCATTCGGCAGGTATCCGAATCAAAGCCCAGGGTCGCAAGTGTGCTTATGACAGCGATCGGGCCAGTATTGGCGGGCAAGCCTGCCGCCTCCCGCGCACCGGGTCCGGTCAGGAAACCGGGCGTGGTGACGAAATCCACTTTTGGGACAAATCGACGCTTGTCGTGGCGCATGAGGGCGATCGTCTGCCAGCAAAGCGAACCAACGTCATTACCGCCGCCGCTGCCGGGCAGCCGCACTTTTGGTGAACCATGATTCCCTATCACCGTGCTGTTGAGGTTGCCATATGGGTCGATCTGAGCTCCGCCCAGGAAGCCATAGTCAATAAACCCCCGCTGCGCGGTCTCCATGATGTCGCAGATCCCAGAGGCAGCCACGGCCTTGTGAAATGTCCGCGCTTCGCCTACCGCCATGGGTAGATCCTCCAGTTGCGCACCCGTGCCGCCGAACTCAAAGATAGCGACGAGGTCCGGGGCATACAGTCGCTGGGCAAGCGATGCCGCCAGCATCGGCACACCGGTTCCAATAAAGCAGGTCTTGCCGTTTTCGAACACCCGAGCGGCGATGCAGATCAGCAACTCAGTGGAACTATACTCGGTCATTCTCGCCTCTCCCGCATCTCAATCAACTCATCCAGGCGCTGCCGGCCGACCAGTTCCAGGTATTCCTCATGATCGGCCACGCCATGGACCAGCTTGTCCAGATATGCCCGAGCACCCTCGGCCGTCTTGTTCGCCTCAATCCACTCTTTGATCTTTGGTTCGTCCCTCGCGTACATATAAGCCATCTCCCCCGGATGGGAACCCAAGGGAGCGTGAACCACGGCATCAACCAGATAGAACGGGATCATGGTACGGTCGGGATAGCGACGAATCTCCTCTGTCGGGATGATCTCTTCCGCGCTGATGACGAGCCGCTTGCAGGCGCGAGCCATCTCGAAAGCAAACCCGCTAATCCCCTCTATCTGACAATTGCCGTACTTGTCTGCCCGGTGAACGTGAATCAGGCCCACGTCCAGCACCAATGCAGGGATCAGGCAGACGGTCTGCCCCGTAAATGGGCACTCGACCGATTTGGCGGCGCTGTACTTGAAGGTGTCGGAACCCAGCATGGACCGGACGGCGATGAACGGAGCGCCAATGCTAGTAGCCTTGAATCGCCAGGTGATGCCAGCGTTGCTCCATTCGGTGACAGATTCGACCTGCCCGCTCTCAACCGCGCGGCGCAGCCCGCTAGAGACACCATAGACCTCCATGCCGATGTACGTGATATCGAGTTTCTTGATGAGCCCGGCCGCCAGCCACATGTCCAGTTCGAGCACCCCCTGCCCGGCCACCCGCAACTCTTTTTTCCCCTGACGGATCACCTCGCGGCACAGTGACATGGGACAACGAACCGTGCCGTACAGCTCTGTGCCGACATAGTCGCCGTCATGGACAAAACGACTGATTGCTTCTTTCTCGCTCATCCGCTTGTCGATCAATGCCCTCGATTTCTGGGTGCGATTCCACTCACGGAACGCCTCCATATCCGGAGGCTGAATCAGTTCGCCAATGCCGGAATCAACAATTTGCATAGGGCTCCTCCTCGGCGCCTATCCTACGGCCCGACGGCCGAATCTATGTACACTTCATCCATCGTCGTGAGCAGGTCTTCCAGTTCCACCACCTGCTCGGCGATATCGTGGCGCATCCGCTTGGCCCGCCCGCTATCAATGTCCTTGGCTCCCACCAGCAGGGTCTGGGAGTAGACCGTTCCCAGGGCTGAGAGCGTGCTCTCCAAATGGAGGTGCGCTCGCTGCATGGCACTGTCCAGCCGCTCCAGGTGATCCAGTTGGGTGCGTTTGTTCTTTAGAGTAGTTTCGATCTGGGCGCGGACAGCCGGGTTTCTCTCCTGTGCCAACCCGTTTTCCAGGTTGGTGATTCTCACCGGGACTGATTTGCGGTCGCGCTTTATGACTGGGTCGGACCGGTATCGGTCCAACCGGATACTGATTTCGTAGACATTCTGAATCCAATGCTCGATCTCGTCCGCCGCGTCCAGCAGGTGATCCTTGAGCATGCCGTCGCGGGTCTCCCGGATGTTGGTTTCGATCCGGCTGCGGTAGTCGAGCGCCCGGTTGATCCACTGGCGCAGATCTCGGCTCTGCAATCGGCGTGGGTTGAATTCCTCTGCAAGCATGTCGGCCACGACCTTGCGGCCAAACTCCGGATCATTGAGGTTGCTCCAGGCCAGAGCTACCTCGGAGAAGAGCCCGAAAAC
>DAOUVM010000183.1 GCA_030667645.1 Ardenticatenales bacterium
AACAACCAAGCCAATCGCGCCGACCAGGTCAACCAGGTGAAATGGAGTTGCGTCCGGTCCAGCGTCCAGCCCGTGCAGCCAGACACCACTCTTTTGCAGCTCACGCATCGTCCGGTGGAGATTGGTCTCCTGGGCAATGAACAGGTGCTCGGTCGCCCCGGAGGAAGAGCTGACCACGGCCGGCGTTATCCCGACTGCACGTCGCTTTTGCAGGAACACACCGTGAACTCCAACTGCCTCGGCCGTGCGCAGCAAAGCGCCTACGTTCTGTGGGTCCTGCAGTAGATCCAAGAGCAGCAGCAGGGGCGGCTCCCCGCGCGATGCCGCGCTCGCCAGGATAGTATCCAACTGCGAGTAGGGGTAATCGCCGGTCTCCAAGGCGATCGCCTGATGATGACGGTGCCCCACCAGTTGGTTGAGGTCTTGCCGGGAGACTCGCTCTACCTCGAGATTGGATGACTGGGCATGCCGGAGAATCTCATTCACTCCCGCCCCCTCCCGGCTATCCCGCGCCAGAAACAGGCGTCGTGGCGTTCGCCGGCCGGCGCGTAGCGATTCCAGGATCGGATTACGCCCATATATGACTTCCATTCGAGCCCCTCACGGCAAGCGGATAGGGTCTCCCCTGGGCCCGGCCCTTGAGGGCAAGTCGGCGGAAGCTCGGCCGGCCAGGCCTACCGCTCTATGCGCCAGACGGCGCCAGACGGCTGGTCTTCTACTTTGATTCCCAGGTTGCGCAGACCGTCACGGATGCGATCTGCCCTCACCCAATCCTTGTCTTTGCGCGCCAAGGCGCGTAGATCAAGGAGCAGTTCCATCAACCCCGCTTCGCGCTCAGCGCTCGCTCCACCGGACGCTTCCTCTGTCAGGATGCCCAACACGTTGCCGGCCAGCTCGCTGTAGAGTTGATCGACGGCCTCCAGCGTCCCCCTGCTGGGTGATCCAGGGAGGCTGAGGTGCGAGTTGATGCCCCGGGTAGCGTCATGCAGCACGCCCAGAGCGGCCGGAGCGTTGAAATCGTCGTTCATCTTTTCGATAAAGAAAGCTCTATGCTCATCCAGAAAGCTGGCGAACCCGGCATCGATCTCCCCTTCCTCAGCAGTGCGGAGTTGCTGCCGAATCCGGCTGGCAGTGCTGTTGATCCGCTCCCACCCCCGACCGGTCGCCTCAATGGCCGTCTCCGAGAAATCGAGAGGGCTGCGGTAGTGAGTTGAGAGCACAAGGGTACGAATGACTTCTGGCTTCCAGCGCTGGAGAGCCTCCTGGATGGTAATCGTGTTGCCCAGACTCTTGCTCATCTTGACGCCATCCAACGTCAACGAACCGGCAAGCAGCCAGTAATTAGCAAAGGGTACACCGGTAGCAGCTTCAGACTGGGCAATTTCGCACTCGTTGTGCGGGAACATGTTTTCCAGTCCGCCGCCATGGATGTCGAAAGGTTGTCCGAGGTACTTGGAGGCCATGGCCGAACACTCGGCGTGCCAACCGGGATAACCGCGCCCCCATGGGCTGTCCCACTGCAGGATATGGTCCGGCTCGGCTCTTCTCCAAAGAGCGAAATCTGCAGCGTGTCGCTTCTCACCAAGGACCGCTACCCGCGCCCCAGATTCCATCTCATCCACTTGGCGGCCCGACAGTTTGCCATAGGCAGGCCACGAGGAGACGTCAAAGTAGACCGACCCATTGGCCTCGTACGCATGCCCATCGTCGATGAGCGTCCGAGTCAGCGCGATCTGCTCCGGAACATGACCGCTGGCACGGGGTGAGATGTCCGGTCGAAGAACACCCAGAGCATCCATATCCCTAAAGTAATAGCGAGTAAACCGCTCTACCAGTTCCATCGGCTCGATCCGCTCCCGCCGAACCCCCTTGGCGATCCGGTCTTCGCCGCTGTCCAGCAGGTGACCCACATCGGTGATGTTCTGCACATACAGGACCGAGTACCCCAGGTGGCGCAGATACCGCACGACAATGTCCATTGAGACATAGAGCTTGGCATGACCAATGTGGGCGTGGTCGTACACCGTTGGACCGCAGACGTACACACCAACATGCCCTTCTCGAATGGGTCTGAACTCTTCTTTTTTTCGTCCCAGTACGTTGTATACTCGAAGGGGCATTGCCGATTCCTATGACATGAATTCTGTTGCTGCCTGACCTGCTGGCATCCCAGACCCTCCGCCAGCGGCGTTGGTTTCCGCTTGAAGAAACAACTCGCCGTTTTGAATGGTGGCTCTAGTGCAGAATGACCACCAGAATGCCTGGTTGTTCTCGAACCAGTACTCTGTACTTGATAAAAACAACTTGGCGGTTTTGTGACCGCTCTACCGGTGAATCACCCTTGAAACCGGGAGCTTATTCCTTATCAGGTACTCTGAGACCAGCGCTGGGCGGAAACGGGTTGATCAGTGTCGTTAGCCGGCAAGTCGGGCGAAAATCATCCTCCCGGCGGCGGTTTGAAGCACCTTGGTCACCACCGTCTCGACCGTCTGATCGATTCGGTCTGCCCCGTTTTCCACAACCACCATGGTCCCGTCGTCCAGGTAGCCGACACCCTGCCCCCGTTCCTTGCCCTCCTGAATCACGCGGATGGCTAGCTCTTCGCCGGGAAGGTGCACGGCCCTCACAGCGTTTGCCAGCTCGTTGATATTGAGGACCGTCACACCCTGCAGCTCGGCCACCCTGTTGAGATTGTAATCGTTGGTGATCACCGGACATTTGAGTTGTTTGGCGAGCACTACTAGCTTGTCGTCCACGTCATGCACGCCCTCCACGTCCATGTCGGTGATCTGGATGGGTACGAAAGAGTCCCTTTGCAGCCTATTGAGAAGCTCCAGCCCGCGGCGGCCACGGTTTCGCCTCAGTCTCTCCGAGCTGTCGGCGACATGTTGCAGTTCGCTCAACACAAAGTGGGGCACGATCAGTGGGCCGCAGATAAAGCCAGTCCGGCTGATGTCTGCGATCCGACCGTCAATAATCACGCTGGTATCCAATAGCACGCCATCCCCTTGCACCAGTCGGTCGTCCCCGCTGGATCGGACGAGCAGAGCCCCTGCCCGCGGACGCAAATAGTTTACAACGTCCGCCTGCCTGAAGGACATGATCGCCACCCCTGCATAGCCAAAGAACGCGGCGCCAATCATGGGAAGGAACTGCCCAAACGGATCCGGCAAGAGTGACAGAGGAAAGGCCGCCAACGCTGCAATGATGAGCCCAATCACCAGGCCAACCATCACCGCAAAGAGCCGGTGCATCGGTATCTGTCTGACTGCTTGCAGCATACGACGAGCAGGAACAATAGTCACATAAGGTGTGGAAACCAGCCCAATCAGGACACCCACCAGGCCAAAGAGGACCTGGAAAGCCTGCCGCGACCCCCCAACCGCCCCGGCTAGGGCCGTGCCTCCCCAACCAAACAGGAAGGCAAAGACAACCATGCCCAGGATGCGAGAGATAAAGTTGGCACTCATCCAAATGACTCCTCAATAATTCCAAGACTGTGCGCGGTAGAGCCGATTGAACCTATTCCAATGGCGTGGGGGATGCCCGAATCCGACAATGAAATCCGCGGCCAGGCAAAAAAGAAGGAATGCGCCCGACGCCTGCACGCTCTTCCGACTCTGGCTAGTCGACGGCCATCTTAGCACAGCCAATCCGAAAAGTCAATGCCGCTCACCGAGAGGCAAGAATAGCCGACGAGGCTTCGGTCCTCCTGCAGTTCCGCTGCTGCACAAGAAATACCGGCCGGGGTGGGGTTGGTCGACACAGACGAGAGGCTCGCTTGGGGGGAGTGTGGGCGGAAGAACGACCAACTCGGCCCGCTTCTCCCCAGGCAAGTCGCGCAGCAGCAGGATCAAAAAGTAGATTCTGGGAGCAGGTGCCGATGGCGCCCATAATCAGTACTCGGGCGTCCTCGATCCTATCTGCCAGAGCACCGCAGCAAAGAACGATTCGGCGAAATGTGGACCCGAAATGGAGCCAACGGGTTGCCGGTGCGGACTGGAACGCCGGTCAGCCACAAGATGGAACCGCGTCGACGCAGGTGCGCCAGGTCGCGGTCACAGGCAGCGAGAGCATTCCAGGTCAGTGCATCCGACCAGAATCAACTTGGCAGCGACCGCCGGGCGCCGGCCGAGATGCCGAAACAACAGTCGAGTCCAAGCCCGTCACAACTGAAACCCATCCCGCAGCGGGACAATCCGCCACGAGTAGTTGGTGACATATTCGTCCAGCCGCGTCTCTAGCTCGCGCCACTCTGAGCCGCTGAGAACCTGCTGCACAGATTCCAGATCCAATCCAACGAAACCGGTGATCCGGCCGGGGCAATCGCCATAGACCGTGTGCCAGGCATCTGACATCTGCAGGCCCATGCCCTGAATGGCGGGAACAAACTGGCTGATCATGAACTGATAGTAGACCTGCTGTGTTCCGGGCCGAATATCGAAACTCAGAACGAGTTTCACCGGGCGAGATGAATCGGTCACGAGTCGCCTGCCACCGCCAGGGTAAAGGCAAAGCAGCTACCAACGCCAGGCGCGCTCTCCACCGTAATCGCACCCCCTTGCGCTTCCACCATCATCTTGACTATGGACAGTCCCAGACCCCAGCCGGTCTCGTCGCGCACGGCCGGATCCAGTGAGCGGAAGAACTGAGTAAAGAGCTGAGCTTGATCCTCGGGCGTGATGCCGATGCCCTGATCTATCACGGCCACGCGCACAAAGCGACGCCCCTCTCGATCAACGTTCTCGACCGTCACCGGCACCGTCACCGCCCTTCCGTCCGGGCTGTACTTGTTGGCGTTGCTCAGGAGATTGGTAAGGATCTGAACCGTCCGGGAGCGGTCCGCGAGGACCGCCGGAAGATCATCAGGGATGTTCACGGATATGGACTGGCCCTTGGCATCGAACTGGTTCTGCAGACCGACCAGTGCTTCGTCGATCACGTCAGCCAAATCCACCGGGCTCAAATCAAACCGCAGCCGGCCGCTTTCCATCCGATTTAGGTCAGATAGATCGCTGACCAGCACGCCCATGCGATCCACGCTACGTTGAATGGTCTCCAGAAAGTCAAGCTGCATCTCGGTTACCGGGCCTGCGGCGCCCGCCTCGAGCATTTCCGTGTATCCCTTGATGCAGGTCATCGGAACCCTCAACTCGTGGGAGACTAGGGATATCAAAGTAGATTTCGCGTCGGTGGCCGCGACTACAGCGTCATACAGACGTGCATTTTCTATGGCGATCGCAGCATGGTCTGCCAATCGTTCCAAAACGACTACCTTGTCCTCATCAAAGACACTCTCACGGTTAGATTCGAGCACAAGTAGGGCCGTGACGCGCCCCTCCCTTTTGACGGGGACCGCCACCTGAGCGATCGCTGGGGTCCCATCCACGCTCTGGGCAGGAATAGGACCATGCACCGCCACCGATTCTCCGTTCGCCAATACGCGAGATATTACAGGATGCGCCAGCGGAACACGATCCGGCGCAGCATCCCTTCCGCGACTCGCCACAACTCGCGCAGTCTCTACGCCCTCTTCCAATAGCAGCAGCAGGCCACCGTCGGCATCCGCTAGCTTGACCGCCCACTCAAGTGCCAGATCCATCACGCGGTCAAAGTCGAGTGAGGTATTCAGCTCGCGGTCGATTTGCTGCAGGATGGACAGCTCATCCACCCGGGCTGCAAGTGCCTGGTCAGTCATTGTGAACAGGCGGGCATTCTCTATGGCCATTGCAGCCTGATTGGCGAACGTTGCCAGGCTGCCCAACTGGCTCT
>DAOUVM010000041.1 GCA_030667645.1 Ardenticatenales bacterium
GTCATCAAACGCCAGTCCATCCAGAATGCGGCCCATGTCCCCTTTCAGGGGCAAGGTACCGTGCTGCAGCACACCGCCCATCCGGCGAGATTGAGCGCTGCCCACCAGTTTGCGCCCATCGACGGTCACTTCGTAGCGGGCGGGCACGGCAAAGCAAGCCAGGCTAGGCCCTTCCTCCTGTTGCGTATGGGCCGATTCAGCTCTGGCCGATTCCAGGCCCAGCAGTTCGAGGCCCGCCAGCAACCCTGCAACCAGTCTACCATAGCTCTCCGTGATTCCGCCAGCCACGCGCGCCTCACCCTGCCGAGCACACACGCTGTAGGTGAACTCGTCAACATGCAGAATCGCCTGCCCGCCGGTCGGCCGGCGAACGATCTCCCAGCCCCGTTCGGAGCAGGCTTCACGGTCCACTTTGCGGACTGATTGGCTGAATCCCAGCGAGAGACAGGGCGGATCCCAGGCATAGAGGCGAAGGGTAGGTGTGGCCGTTTCGAGAATCGCCTCGTCTATGGCCATATTGGTCGCACCGTCGCGCGCACCAGTTTCCAGGAGCCGCCATTCATCCAACGGGTAATCGTGATCCATTCTTCACCGGTACCTTGAATTGGTGACCGAATTATAGTCAGTAAAGAGCTGGAGACAAGCCCTGATTGCCCGTTTGGTGTTTTCCCGGTATCATGACGGGGCTCTGGCGCTGCTGGCCATCCCGCCTTTTGCCGGCAGATTGAGGAATACATTATGACGTTTCTTGGCATCAAGTTTGATCCCAAAGTGACCCTGGTTATCATTCTGGGGACGATCTTGCCTCTGCTGGATCTCTACGACCACACGCTCTTTGCCGTCAAAGCCTACGACCGCTTCCTGCTGTACTTTGTCATCCCAGCGGTCATAGTCCTGGTTCTCTTTCGCGAGCCGCTCGCGGCGTATGGCTTTCAGTGGGGTAACTGGAAGGAGGGATTCGCCTGGACCATCGCCGCGTGCGCAGGCATGGCGGTTATCCTGGCACTGGTCGCGCGGCGGCCGGAAATGGTCAGCTATTATGGGGCGCGCTCGGCGGCTGGTTTCTGGGGGACGGTGTGGCGGAGCAGCGTTGATCTCTTTGGCTGGGAGTTCCTCTGGCGAGGATTGATGCTCTTTACTCTGGCGCGTGTGACCGGTCCGGGGGTCGCCATCTGGCTCCAGGCGGTCCCGTTCACCTTTGCTCATCTTGGCAAACCCGAAATTGAGACGTTGAGCTGCATCTTTGGTGGCGCCGGATTTGGCCTTGTCGCCTGGCGGAGCCAATCGTTCTTCTATCCGTTCCTCATCCATGTCTTTATTGCCGGCTTTACCAGGTGGGTAGCCATGGCGGGAGGGTGACGGCATGGATATGCCAGAACCACTGGTCATCACCCTGACGGCAATGGCTCATGGTGGTTCAGCCATGGGACGGGACGACACCGGCCGGGTAATCTTTGTCCCCTATGCCATCCCCGGCGAGACGGTTCGAGTACAGCTCATCCGACCCAAACAGCGCTACGCTCACGCTAAACTGCTCGAGGTCCTGGAACCCTCCCCACTTCGGGTCCGACCGCGCTGTCCCCACTTTGGCAGTTGCGGCGGTTGCCACCTGCAGCACATCGCCTATCCCGCTCAGCTCGAATTCAAGACCCAGGTCGTATCCGATCAGTTGAGTCGGGTGGGCAAGTTCGATCAACCACCAGTGGAGCCTGCAGTGCCCAGTCCGAGCGCCTGGGAGTATAGGAACAGCCTCAGTTTCAGCCCGACCAAGGGCGGCGAACTAGGATTCTGGTCCTCGACCGAGGAACAGGTAATCCCGATCAAAGAGTGCCTCATCATCCGGCCGGCGCTTCAACGTCTGCACCAGAGTATCTATCTCCAACTGCCAGGTTTGCGTCGGCTAACCCTACGGGTGGGTGCGGGGGGAGACCTATTGGTTGTGTTCGAGACCGAGGATGTCGAACCTCCGGCCCTGGAGACGGATCTTTCGGTGAGCGCCGCGATGCTGCTCCCCACTGGTGAGGCCGCCAACCTGGTGGGAGAAAACTCACTCATCGAGAGTTGCGCCGGGCGGGAGTGGCGGGTCAGTGCCGGGAGCTTTTTCCAGGTGAACACTGGCGCGGCCGAACACCTGGTCGAATGGGTCCATGAACTCGCCGCCCTGGACGGATCCGAATCGGTACTCGAGTTGTGCAATGGAGTAGGGTTGTTCACCGCCGGCCTATCAGAACGAGCCGACCGGGTGACAGGAATCGAGGCCAACCCAGACGCAGTGGCGGACGCCGCCTTGAACCTGGACGCGACCGATAACGTGACGCTGTATGAGGGAACCGTGGAAGAGGTTCTGCCTGTTCTGACCGATCAGTCCTTTGACGTCATCGTGTTGGATCCGCCCCGGTCCGGAGTAGAGCCGGCTGTGATCGATGCACTGTTGGCTATCCGCGCCTCACGCATTGTCTACGTCTCCTGCGATCCGGCCACCTTTGCTCGCGATGCCCGGCGGCTGGCCCGTGGTTCTGACTATGCCGTTGATCCCGACCTGCGCGATGGCTACCGGTTGGAGAGAGTCGTGCCAGTGGATATGTTTCCGCAGACCTTCCACATCGAGACGGTAAGCCTGCTGAGAAGAGTTGACCAGAAGAGCTGAGTAATGAAAAACCTTGCCCCATACCAATGGCGCCTGCTGTTGCTGCTTACGGCCGTTAATTTCTCCAACTTTTTCAACCGGCAGCTCCTCGCGGCCCTGGCCGAGCCCATCAAGTTGCATTTTGGACTCTCCGACGCCCAGGTTGGCGGGCTGAACAGCGCCTTTGAGCTCACTTACCCCTTTGCAGCCCTGACCCTCGCTCTGGTGGCCGATCGCTGGTCCCGCAAACGGGTCATCGCCCTTGGCGTGGCGATCTGGAGTTCGGCTACCGCGTTAACCGGCGCAGCCGGTTCCTATCTGATCTTGGCCCTGTCCCGAACCGGAGTGGGGCTGGGTTGCGGTGGGTATGGTCCGGCCGGACTGGCCATGCTCTCTGACGCATTTCCCGACGCCCAGCGCTCTCGGGTGGTGGCAATACACGACTCTGGCTTGATGGTCGGCGCAGCGATGGGGTATATCCTGGGAGGCCTCCTGGGGCAAGCCTTTGGCTGGCGACTACCCTTCCTGGCTGCCGGGATCCCAAGTCTGATCCTGGCCCTCTTGGTCTGGAGGATGCGCGAACCGGCGCGCGGGTTCAGCGAATTCGCTGAAATGGAACTAGCCCCCGAGACAGGTAGTGAGCGGCCCGACTTTTCCACCCGATCACTGCGCCAGCTCCTGGCGGTGCGCACCCTGCGGGTCGTTTACTATGCCTGTGTCCTTATCGGCTTTGCCACTGGCGGTTTGGTCTTCTGGCTGCCCAGCTTTCTGGTTCGACTGCACGGCCTGAGCCTCGGCTTGGCGGGTCTGACCGCCGGCGCTGTGCAGGTGGTGGCCGGGCTGGCCGGCGTCTTGGGAGGGGGTTGGCTCGCCGATAGATGGATACGACACCACCCAGGAGGCCGGCTACTGACGCTCGGAACCGGCTATCTCCTCGGCACTCCATTCGCCATTGTCGCCATCCTCACCTCCAACATCGTGGTTTTCGGTCTCGCCACTAGTCTGGCGGTGATGTGCTACACTGTCTACTTTCCCTGCCTGGCCCCCCAGATTCACGCCGTGACCCGCCCAGCACTTCGCGCCACGGCGCTGGCGATCAATATCCTGCTGGGGCACTTGATGGGAAACCTGCTCTCCGCCCCGTTCATCGGCTGGCTGTCCGACACTACGGGCGATCTGCGACTGGCGATGTTGAGTGTGCCTCTTGTAGCCGCGGTGGGAGGATTGGTGGCGATCTCTGGCGCTCGCCATTCCGGCGAGGATCGTCAAGAGATGCTCCACAGTTTGACGTGAGGCTGACCCGTTGAACCCTCTTGTCAGTTGCGGTATAATCGGTCCCCATAGAGGACCCCTGAGGAGATAACCATGAGACTGCGAACAAAACTGGCCGCTCTGCTCAAGGCCAGACACCGGGAGCCATTCGCTGCCGGTGAGACGATCAACGGAGAGCAGGAAGAGGCGCCTCCCGTTCGCAGGCCGACTCCGATGGAGTTCGGATCCCTTCCATTAGATCCCCGGTACGGTTGGGGCATTGTGCTCGAACCGGCCGAGAAGATGATCTACTTGCTCAATGAATTCATTGAGCAACTGGCCCTGGAGGCTTACTATAACGGGGATGATTTTCAGTTCCCCCGTGAGGAACTCCAAGCACGCTTTCTGACCTTTTTTGACCATATGGTGGAAACCGGGGAACTGCAGCGCCTGGCCGATGCCCCGCCAAAACACGGCCGGTTGGTCGTTGGGCCCAAGCGATGGATAAACGCGCAGCAGATCCGCATCAACCGGCTAGTGGAATGGTGGCGGCAGCAAGACGGTCCGGATATCGAGGCCAAAGTGTAACCAGTCACCAGGGACGCCACCGGTGACTGGAGAACTGAGCGCACTCGATCCAGCAAGCCGCCTGACCCTTCCAGACTGCGCCAACAGGATCGACCCCGGCCACCGCCTCACGCGAGAGGTGATCCGTATGACCCACCGGGAGACCGGCCCCAACGCCCCGAATCAGCGCCGTCTGTCAGCGTGCGACCCGAGCGGTGTCGGGCGACCTCCGGAGCGCTGCAGCTATCAGAGACAGGCTCGGCCGTGTCCTCACTGATTGGGATGAGAGAGCCAACAGACGGCCGAAATCGAGTCACTCACCGGCAATGTCAGAACTCACCTGGCCAGAGCGGGACCGATGATGACTTGAGCCGCGGTCTTGTCCCTGAAGGTGTCGCCTGGCTGCCTGGCGGATGGGTAGACCCGCTCTGCCACGCGCAGCAAACGCTTGTGAGGAGACTGAGGAGCAATTGACCGACCCTGCCAAGTGTCTACGATTTTTGCTCGCCGGTGTACTGCTCTCCTTTGTAGTTCTGGCCGGCTGCCAGGGGGAACAGCCGATGCCCACACTGGCGGCGGCCGCTCCACCTCTCCTCGGGACCGGCAAGGCCGCGGCGCCGGAGAACGTACCGCCAACCAGCGTCCCAACCAGCCCGTTGGCGCCATCTCCTCACCTCAAGTCCGCTCTTCTGTCCGGTGCTTCCCCGACTGGTGTTCCCGGCCCCACTGAGCGCCACTTGAGGATCTTTGACAAAGTTTACGACCTGGTGCTGGACAACTATATCTATTCGGACTTTAACGGATTGAACTGGCCCGCTTGGGGGGTAATCTGCCGAGAGCGGGTGGCGGCCGGGATGGACGACACCGAGTTCTATCAAGCGATGACCGTGCTAGTGGACAAACTGAACGATGGACACTCGGTCTTCCAGTCGCCCACTGCGGCTGATTTCACCAACGCAGCCATCTACGGCGGGCAATCAACCATGGGAATCGGTGTCGCAACCGCCCCCCGACCGGACCGCGACGCGGCCGTCCTGCTCGATGTGTATCCCGGCAGTCCTGCCTGGAATGCCGGGCTCCGACCACATGACAGCTTGCTATCACTGGACGGCAATCCCATTACACACGGGATAGCTCAGTTGGCTGGACCAGCGAACTCGCCAGTAGTTCTCACGGTTCAGACTCCCGGCCAACATCCTCGCCTGGTTACTATGGTTCGCGCCCCGGTCCCCATTCCGCCTCCGATAGTAGCGGGCCGATGGCAAGATGGAGAAATCGTTTCCATTCTCATCCGCACCTTTTGGAGCCAGGACACTGCCGCCCTGCTCCGCCAGCGGCTCCAGGAACTGGGGGCGATGGGCCCAATCAGTGGTCTGGTGATTGACCTGCGCACCAATCAGGGCGGCTCGGAGCACAGCCTGCTGGGCGTGCTGAGTCTCTTCGGCGACGGTACACTGGGCTACTTTACGCGCCGAGATGGGGATCGGGCGCTGAGCGTGGTCGGCGAGAATGTTCGCGATTCGCAGACCTTGCCAATGGTGATTCTGGTCGGGCAGGAGACCACCAGCTATGCAGAGATCTTTGCCGGAGTGCTGCAGAGCACGGGCCGGGCGCGGCTGGTGGGCACAGTGACCGGCGGCAACGTGGAAACCATCTGGCCACACGACTTTGAGGATGGCTCACGCATCTGGATCGCGGAGGAGAGCTTTCGCCCGTTGAGTGGCGGAGACTGGGAACGCGACGGTATTGTACCCGGCTATTTCGTAGCGGGTGACTGGGCCGAGTTCACGGCCGACAGTGATACCCAGTTCACCACTGCCATCCAACTGCTGCAGGAGAACCGGTAGCTGGCTGCAAAGCTCGGTCCGTTCGCGGTTCAAGCGACACTCAGTACCACAGGCACATGATGGACTATGCTCGGGTTACCATCAACTTGGATGCTCCGCTAGAGAGTAGCTTCCACTATCGCATCCCCCCAGATTTGGCTGGAAGAGTGCAGCCCGGTCACTTTGTGATGGTGGAATTCGGCCATCGGACGGTGCAGGGCATTGTGGTCGGCTTGGAAAACGAGTCGCCGGTGCCGGAGACCAAGCCGATCATCGCGCTTGTCGCATCCGACCCGATCCTCAGCCCGACACAGTTGCGCCTGGCAGAGTGGCTCAGCGACACCTACTTGACACCGCTGATTTTCTGCCTGCGCTTGATGCTCCCGCCAGGGCTCTCCCAGCGGGCGGATGTGACGCTGGAGCTCATTCCCGGCGCCGCTCAAGGCAAGCAACTGACCAGTGTTCAGCAAGAATTGATAGACCTGCTGTCAGAGCGCGGAGATCTGCGCGGCCGGCAGATCAGCCGATGGCTTCCCAAGCATGATTGGCGACCGGCGGCCGATCAACTGGTCCGACGGAACATCCTCCGACGCGGTTCGGTTCTCCCCCCCCCAAGCGCCCGCCCCAAGCGGATTCGCACAGCTCAACTCGTCGCCGGCCCGCATCAGGTCGCGGCTGTCCTCCCCACCCTGGGACGCAGATCGATACAGGCGGAGGTACTGGAATGGCTGGCCGGCAATCCAGACCCTCTGCCCTCCGTTGAACAAGTGCGGGCCGCAACCGGATGCACCGACAAGCACCTCCAGTCATTGGTCAAGCTGGGACACATCGCCCTCTCCCCAGGCCAGACACTCGTCACTTTGGTTGCAGCGACAGAAAGTTGCCCCAAAGACCCGGAAGAAGAGAGTGTAATCATCACCTTTCTCGCGGATGCCGGTTCGCCCGTTACCAGACTGCCCCACAAACTCACCGATCCTTTGACCCAGCATTCAATCCCCTATGCCGACACGGACCTGATGGCGCTGGAACGCAGAGGGTCTATTCGTCTAGTCAAAGAGCCAGCCACCGCCTCCTTGACGATTGACCTGGCACAGATCAAGTCTTCCGCTGCCCAGTTGCGCCATGCCACGACCTATCTTCGCATCCTCGATTTCCTGGCCCGTGAACCCGAACCGGTAGAGGTCAGTTGGGCGTACGCGGAAACCGGCTGCAATCTCCGCCACCTAAAGGTGCTGGCCGATGCTGAGTTGATTGCATTGGGAGAACAGGAGGTCTGGCGTGACCCCGCGGCGGGCAGAGACCCGGTGCCCGATACGGCTCCGGTGCTGGCCAAGGACCAGAAACAGGTCTGGCAAGTGATCAAGAGTGGCCTACTGGAGCGCGATCCGGGCACACCCTCGGCCGTCTACCTGCTGCACGGCGTAACCGGATCGGGCAAAACCGAGATCTACCTCCGAGCAATCGAATCGGCGCTAGAACGCGGGAATCGGGCGATCGTGATGGTGCCAGAGATCGCACTCACGCCCCAAACCGTAAGGCGTTTTGCCGCCCGCTTCCCCGGCCGAGTGGCCGTAGTGCACAGCCGGCTGACTGATGGGGAACGATACGATACCTGGCGTCGAATCCGACAGGGGATGGTGGATATCGTCATTGGACCGCGCTCCGCGCTGTTTGCCCCGCTCAAGCGGTTGGAGGTCATCGTGCTTGACGAAGAGCACGATGAAGCATACAAGCAGGACCCACCGGTGCGGCCGCCCTACTATCACGCCCGGGAGGCAGCGATCCAGTTGGCTCGCTTGACCGGCGCGACTCTGATCATGGGAAGCGCCACACCAGATCTGGTCACTTATCACCGGGCTCAACGGGGTGATTTTCGATTGCTAGAGTTGCCGCAACGCATCATGGGCCATCGAATCCGGGTAGAATCCCAGGCGGAACGCTACCAGATCGCTCTGGACGAAATGAGCCAGTACCACCCGTTGCCGGATGGCCCGCGGGACGCCCTGACGACTGCCCTGCCCCCGGTAGAGCTGATCGACATGCGGCAGGAGCTTCGAGTCGGAAACCGAAGCATCTTTAGCCGGGCACTGACCGCTGCACTGACCCATGTCCTGCAGCAGGGGCAGCAGGCGATCCTGTTTCTGAATCGAAGAGGTGCTGCCACCTTTGTCTTTTGCCGCGACTGTGGACTGGTGCTAAAGTGCGCTCGCTGCGACATGCCTTTGACCTACCACCGTTCCAAAAGGCAACTCGTTTGCCATCACTGCGGCCGGACCGAACCCCAGCCGGAGAACTGCCCCCGGTGCCGGAGCAATCGCGTCAAGTACTTTGGCCTGGGGACCGAAGGCGTCGAAGCCCAGGTCCACGCCAGGTTCCCAGAAGCGCGTACGCTGCGCTGGGATCGCGATACGACGAGCGGTCGGGGAACACACGACCTGTTTCTGCGCCAGTTCATCGAGGGGCACGCAGACGTGCTGATCGGCACTCAGATGATCGCCAAAGGGTTGGATCTCCCGCTGGTGACGCTGGTGGGCGTGATTTCGGCCGACGTGAGTCTTGGGCTGCCTGACTTTAGGACCGGCGAAAGGACATTCCAGGTGCTGACGCAGGTGGCCGGGCGGGCCGGGCGAGGGCTGCTCGGCGGGCGAGTGCTGCTGCAAACTTTCGACCCCGACCACTATGCGATCCGGGCGTCGGCTGAACACGACTATGCAGGCTTTTACGCAGAAGAGATGGCATTTCGTGCCCGCCTCGGCTACCCACCCTACCAGCGCCTCGCCCGTCTAGAGTACGCCGACCCGATCCTGGACCGCGGCCGGCAAGAGGCAGAAAAGTTGGCGCGCCACTTGCGTCTACAGGCAGTCGAGCACAAGTTGAGCGCCACCGAAATCATCGGGCCGACCCAGCCCTTCTTTGGTAAAGTATCCGGCCGCTTCCGCTGGCAGATCGTCATCAGGGCCCCGGATCCCGCTCTGGTGCTGCGCGAGGCGCTTTTCCCGCCGCCGGCCGGATGGCAGATTGACATAGACCCCGTGAACCTATTATGAGGTATAATCTTCCTGGATTGCGGACCATCGTGACGCTACTGGTACTTGTTAAAAAACTACTTGGCGGTTCTGTGACCGCTCTACCCGTGAATCCTCACTCTAGACAGGAAGTTGTTCCTCAACAAATGCTAGCACTATTCATACGACTCGAGGATCGAGAATGAACAGGATCATCGGAAAGCTACTCAACATCTCCTTCATCAGGCGCATCCGGCGGAATCACGCGCTGGAGCACGCCACGGTGCACATTCTGAGCCGCAGGCAGATGGAGGTGAACATCTATGCTCGCTCCACTTATCGCGGGCTTGTGGTTTATGGAGATGTTCCGACGGAGGATGTGGTCGATGCGGTGACCGAGGCGCTCACCCGGTTGCGCAATGGGGAGCACCATTTGGCCGTGCACCACAACTGCGGGACCAACTTGGTCACGGCCGGCGGTCTGACCGGATTGGCGGCCGTCGCCGCCTACAGGGTTCAGCGGATCGGAGAGAAAAGGAGAACCCTGCTGCACCTGCTGGGCTCCTTGCCGCTGGTCATCCTGGCATCTACCGCCGCCCTGATCGTTGCTCAACCACTCGGGCAGACACTGCAGCTCTACCTCACTACGGAGGGAGAGATCGGCGGGCTGCGGATCGTCAGCATCACCCGTCATAGCCAACACCGGCTGGTCTTTCACACCGTACGCACCGCAGATTGATGGCAGAGGCCCCACGCTTTTTCATCTTTCACGGCCGAGACAGGTTCACCCAGCAGGAGACGCTGGCAGATCTCCAGACCAGACTCGGGGATCCCTCCATGGTGAGCCTGAACACGTCCCGCTTTGACGGGCAGAGAGTCGAACTGGCAGAGCTTTTCCACTGCTGCAGCTCACTCCCCTTTCTGACCGACAGGCGGCTGGTCATCGTCGAAGGGCTCATCAAACGGCTGACCGGCGCGGGACGCGAGAAGGAACGCGATCAGTTGCTCGATTATCTACCGCGGCTTCCTCCTTCCACCCGGCTGGTCTTCTTGGAGGAAAAGACTCTCTCGTCCAACAATCGCTTTGTCAAGCTGGCGGCCGACGTGGCGGTCGGATACGCAAAGGCGTTCCGCCTCCCCATGGGGGCCGCGCTAGAGCGATGGATCGGGAGCAGAGTCGAAGCACAGGGGGGGGAGATCGCTCCGCGCGCGTCTGCGCTGCTGGCGTCAAACGTTGGTCAAGACCTGCACCTTCTGCAGCAGGAGATCACCAAGCTGCTGACCTACACTAACCTCTCGCGGCCGATCGAGGTGGCCGATGTAGAGTTGCTTTCCCCATACTCGACCCGGGCCGACATCTTTGATCTCGTAGATGCGATCGGCCTGCAGCGCAGCCAGACGGCCACTACGCTCCTGCGACGCAGTCTCGAGGCAGGTGACGAACCGCTCTATCTCCTGGCAATGATTGTCCGCCAGATCCGGCTGCTGATTCAGGTGAAAGAAAAGATAGAGCAAGGGCACCGGACCGATGACATCGGCCGCCGGATCAAGCTCCATCCCTACGTGGCTCGCAAGCTGTGCCATCAAGCCGGCAACTTTACCCTGCCTCAGTTGGAGGGAATCTTGCGCCAGTTGCTGGACACAGATGTGGCCATTAAGACGGGGCAGATCGATCCGGCCGTCGCGCTCGATCTGCTGGTAGTCGAGTTGTCCTCCTGACCCACGTGAATCGCGCGGCGACTTGTATAGCCAACCCGATCCCGGCGATCCGACGCTCTGAAATGCAGAC
>DAOUVM010000099.1 GCA_030667645.1 Ardenticatenales bacterium
CCATCCTCGACCGTGGCCGTGACCACCAGAGTGTGGGTGCCAATCTGAGCCAACGCGTCTATTCCCGCCAGAGCTCCTACACCCCCTTCCTGCTGAAAGAAGGGGAGTTGCGCGCCCATAAAGCTGCCAGTAACGGATAAAGGAAGAGTCATGCTGATTTGGATGGACAGGGTCTGCCCTTGAGTGGGCGGAATCGGGTGCATTCTGATGTCCGAATACGGCGGGGGCCAATCGAGGTATTCTCCTTCCTCGCTTGGGACCCAGAGAAGGCTATCGATCCAGGCAATGAAAGGAGATTCTTGGTTGTTGGCCGTTGCCAGCGCCCATGGATGGAGGCCGTGTCGAGCGGCCAAAGCTACCAGCGTGTCGGTTGGGCTGACTGTGTGCGACTGACCGCTCAGAACGGCCGCTTCATCAGTGTGCCCCTGGATGATTACGCTTTGCCCGGGAAACAGCGCATCTGCCCGGATGAGATGGTTGGGCTCGGCGAGCTCCAGGATGGTCAGCCCATAGCGCAGTCCGAGCGCATGCAGCGTCTCGCCTGGCTGCGCCGGATGACGTAGATCCTGTTCAGGTTCTGCTGCAGGCGGGATGATGAGCCGTTGCCCGACCTCGATGAGTGCTGGATCGTCGATGTTGTTGGCGCCCGCCAGCATGTCCACCGTGATACCGAATCGGTGGGAAATGGCAAACAGAGTATCGCCAGCCTGAACAACATAGACATCTGTCTGATCTGGCGGCGAGTCAGAGTTGATCGGGGTGGCTTCTTGTCGTGGCCCCGGCGCAGTGGCCTCGACTGCCACCGCCGGGCGCCAGCTCACTGCACCGGCCAGCAATATCAAGAGGACCAGCGAGCCACTGCCAAAATCAAGGCGCAATCGGTTCAATTCTGACTCTATCTCCTGGTCGGAAGACGTCTAGTAGCGCCGGTGGGCCCTCCAGTACATAACGTGCCGGAGCGCGCGCCGAATAAAAGGGGCGGAAGGGTTTGGCCAGCCGGCACTCGACCACCTCCCCTGCCGAGTTAATCCAGATGGCCGCAATGGGACAAAAGACAAACATCATATGAATTGAGGTTGCGGTCTGGCTGTCGGCAGCGTGCGCCAATACCAGCACATCGTCCATTCCTAGTCGCCGCCGAAAAGTCAAACCGCGCAGCTTGCAGAGGAACCCTGCACACCATCGTGCGCGCGGAACCAAGATGCTGTCGCTGTCGGCTCCCTTGATGACCACATAACCCATGTGGGTCGCCTATCACTCACCAGAAAAAAAAGAGGCTCTCCAACAGGCAAAGGACTCCTGCAAGACAGCCTCTCCCAGGCGGCGTTCCCGCCGATTGAAGGTGGCGGGGTCTTAGCTGCCCAAAATTCGCTCAATGCTGGCCCGCAACTCTTCCGGGCCAAAAGGCTTGGTGATATAGTCATCCACCTTGGCAATGTGAAGTCCGAGCACTTTGTCAATACTCTGCGCCTTGGCTGTGACCACCACAACCGGAATCTCCTTCATCTCTTCATCAGCCTTCATCTGCTGATAGACTTCCCAACCGTCCATGTCCGGCATCATCAGGTCCAACAGCACAAGGTCCGGCTTGTGGGTCCGAATCGTCTCCAATCCGGCTCGTCCACCGTCAGCCCCGATGACCTCAAAGCCGTAGCGGCTGAGGATGAGCTTGACCAGATCTATCATTTCACGTTCGTCTTCGATGCACACGATTTTCCGGGTTGTGTCGGTCATAGGCTTGTCCTCTTTGGTGAGTGCAGGGCGGCATTCCTCCAACGAAAGCAAAGTTAGTTTACCACAAGCCGGTTTCGTTGTCCACCTGGTTTTGTTGAAGCTCGTATCCGAGTTCGGACCCTCCGGCGGGAGCCCCATTCCATCGATGCATCTGGACAGTCATCCCTACCGGACTCCCGTTGTCAGCGCCAAATTGCAGGCGATCCGGCGACGTCTCTTTTCAACGCGTTCTCTAGTGCGGTGACTAGTGCGACCTGGCCTCTGCCAGGAAAGTTGTGCCAGATCGCACGTTGTGTCTCGTGCTGCAGTGCAGAGCGTCGTGATTCTCCCCAGTAATCTGGGGATCTCTTTGGCCGCTGAAACCAAAGATACCTGCCCGCGCATGCTGGGAGGAGCTAGCCTAGCCATCTCAGCACCCAGCCGGCGGATGCCGCCCCGGCATATGCGATCAGAATCCCCTGGATTGTTTTTCCGGCCCAGGCAACAAGCAAGAACCGCCACCACGTAAAGCGCAGAGCACCGGCAATAACGCCGGCTATGTCAAAGAAGGGATTCGGGATCACCGCCAGCACAAAGAGGAATGCGAGCCCGTAGCGTTTCATCCAACCCTCAAGCCGCCGGTAGAGTTTTCGCCGTTCCAGCACCGTCCGGCCGCTGAACCCCGCCACATAGCCGGTCAGCTCCCCCAAGCACGCACCAGCTCCGGCCGCCAGCCCTATCAGCAGGGGGTTAAAGGTCGAACCGAGAGCGAACACAATCGTGAGGCCAGGGGCGGGCAGAATCACGGTGGCATTGCCCAGGAGCATGGTCGAAAACGCTCCGAGATACCCAAGCGTTCTCAGTTGCTCAATCTTGTTGCTGAGCGAAAAGATGGTGACGGAAAGCCCGATCACCACCAGCACCGCCAGCACCCGGCCGGCAATGGGCAGCCAACGCCGCTGGCTAGACGGGGGAGGGTGCTGGGACATCTCGATGGGCGGACGGCTCAGGAAGGCGTACCATCTTCCAGGATGGTGATACGTATGATCGAATCGCCGGAGGAGGCGGGGCTGGCCTGTGGGTCACGCCGGGTCAGGGAATCCAGTACGTCTTGTCCCTCGACTACCTCGCCAAAAATGGTATGCCTGCCATCAAGATGGGGCGTGGGCACAAATGTGATAAAGAACTGGCTGCCATTGGTGCTTGGACCCGAGTTGGCCATTGCCAGCAATCCGGCTCTGTCAAAGGACAGGCCATTTCTCACTTCGTCCTCAAAGGTGTACCCAGGTCCGCCACTCCCGGTGCCGGTAGGGTCTCCAGCCTGGGCCATAAAGCCGTCCAGCACACGGTGGAACATAGTTCCATCATAGAACCCCTGGCGCGCCAGAAAGACAAAGCTGTTGACGGTGATGGGAGATTCGTTTTCAAACAGATCGACTACAATCTCACCTTTCTCTGTGAGGATGCTCGCCTGGAAGTCGTGCGAAGCGTCGATGCTCATCTCCGGCGGCCGCGAAAAATAGCCGTTCCGCTCCGCAGCCGGGATGTCGCCCAGCGGCCGGATTGGTTCGTCTTCGACGGATCGCCGATTAGACCGATAGACAGTCATCAAGATAGCCAGAAAAACAAAGGCGCTGCCACCGATGAGCCACAATGGATTCGAGCTCTTTCGCGGTTCCTTTCGTGCCGTGCGGCTCTTGGTTTGGTGCTGCCTGTCACGGGATCTAGGTATGCGGGGCTGTTTCATGGGTATGGGTTCCTCTCGCTAATTTCCACTCCAGTTGCCAAAGCGCCCAAACGGCGCACATCACCACCGCAGCACCCACCTGGTACCCTTCGGCCGGAGTGGCCTGCATGACAAAAATCGCCAACAAGCCGAGTGCACACCCGATGAGGTAGAGTGCGAAAACGGCCTCGCGCTGTGAGAACCCTCGGCGGACCAGGCGGTGGGAAAAGTGGTCCTTGCCCGAGGTTGTGAGCGGATTGACCCCCCGCCGAGCCCGCGAGACGATGACGAGTGCCGTGTCAAAGATCGGCACTCCCATCACCAGTACCGGCACCATCCAAGTAACAAAATTCACGTTTTCCGGGAAGCGGAGCTTGATAGCCAGGACTGCCAGCGTGAATCCGAGAAAGAGCGATCCGGCGTCCCCCATAAAGATGCTGGCGGGTTTCGAATTGAAGAACAGGAAACCCAGGCAGGCGCCAAACACGGCTGCGGAGAGCGAGGCTACCAGGTACTGGCCATTCATCGCGGCTATGACGGTCAGAAAGGCGGTCGCGACGGCGCACACACCGCCTGCGAGTCCGTCCATGTTATCCAGAAAGTTCACCGCGTTGGTGATGCCCACCACCCAGGTAATCGTGAGGGCGATGTTGGCCCAATCGGGCAGCCAGCCCAGGTCTACCTGAACGCCTGTCACCACCAGCCCGCCGGCAATAGTAGTTTGTCCGATTAGCTTCACAGCGGGGTGCAGATCTGCCCGATCATCCCACAGTCCCAACAAGGACATCACGGTGGCGCCAACCAGGATGCCGACCAGTTCTGGCATAAAGTGGCGACCCAGGATCAAGATAGAGAGCGTCACCCCGGCATAGATGGCCACTCCCCCCAACAAAGGGATGGCAGTGATCTGCAGTTTTCGAGCGGCCGGCCGGTCCAGAAAGCCGATTCGACGCGCCAACCGGCGCGCGACGGGCGTGCCCGCCAGAGCAAAGCTGAGCGCCATGACGAAGATGAACATTATGGTGGTCATCGTCTCCCCGTTGTTCTACGGTGCCGCCTGCGTCTCCATGGCAGTGACAAGTTCCTGTATGCCCGATCTCTGGTCCTCTGGTGCCAGTTGCAGGGCCTGCAGCCCAAAGGGAATCCCCTCGGCCGGATGGCCCACTTGACTGAACATCACGGCCAGATCGCGCAATTGACTCCATGATTGGACGTCTAACGCGCCTATCCCTTGTGCCACCTGATAGGCGTCCTCAATGGCGCCCAGTGACAAAAGTATTCTGCCCGAGTCCAATAGAGATGAAACGTTGTCCCCGGCCGCCTGGGCTGCCCCGCGAGCATGGACGATTGCGCTTTCCAGATCGCCGTGCTGTTGGTAGAGGATTGCCAGGTTTCGATGGAATTGCAGTGTGCTGGGAGAGATCGGATTGGCAATGCATCCCAATCCATCGAGGTTGGTCTCAATGGCCTGCTCTAGGTTGCCCAGTTGGCTCTGGGTGTATCCCAGGGACGTATGAGCCTGCAGATTGCAGCGCTGCATTTCCAGCAGCTTGCCAAAGGCGTCTTCTGCCCGCTGATAATATACTAGCTGTTGATCTTGATCATCCCCGGTCCGGTCGCCACAAATCACTGCGATGGTTCCGATGTTATGGTAAGTGACAGGGTACTGGTCGTCCAGGGCGAGCGATTCATCCAGCCTGTCCAATCCGCCTTTGCAGTCATTAAAGAGGCTGGCAAGAAGCATGGACCACTCATTCAGAATCACTGCGTTGTTGGGGCTCAGGCTGTGTGCTTCTTCATAGTATTCATTAGCCTGATTTGCTTTTGTAGCCCGTTCTACGTCACTCGATGCCAGCTCAGCCCATCGAGTATGGAGACGGGCGAGGTTGGCCGAGTGATCCGTGTTGAGCGGGCTGATCTGTCGTGCTCGGAGAAGCCTGTCCTTGGCAATCTCCATCAGTTGCTGTTGCGCGACGGGATCATCCAGCACTGATGATTGCTCCAGATAGGCGCGACCCAGCCACAGATAGTAGAAATCTTCGAGCGGGGCGAATTCCAATGCATGATTGTATTCGGCGATGGCTAACTCCCATATGGCCGGATTGCGTTCTGCCGAGGCCCGTTTGTCCCACGGATCGGCCTGCTTGTACACTGTATCCGCCCGGATGACATCGAGGTTGGTGGTGTTGATGAGTACGATAGCGGTCGCAATCCCGGCCGCCAGGGTCAGCAGCGCAGCCCCAGAGCCAGGCTTCTGCGACGTTGGCCGACCCTGCATCAGCACCAGGCCGATTCCAAGCAAAGCCAGAAAAACAAACACATAAAAGGCTGACAGCAGGCCTGCGGTAGCGTCGGCCGCAATCCGGACCCTCTCAAGCACCGACTGTTCAGGCTGACCGCCCGCTCCCATGGCCAGAAACCGCAGCCGGCCGGCCTGGAATGCCATGTAGAAAAGCCCTACTGAAACGGCCGTGACCAGGTAGAGCCCCAGTCTTTTAAGCTCGATCCATTCTTCTCGTGTCCTCGAATCCTCCTTGCCGACCTCGCTCACCACCAGTGCCCCGCCAATCATAAGGGTCAGGCTGAACATCCCCAGGGTAGTAAAAGTCGATGCAAAGTCCTTCTGGGGGTTCTTTGTGAGAGAACTCCAGAGGATTTGGCCTGTGCCTGGAATCTCCCCGGCGTCGGATCGTGGGGGATTGGTGATGAATTCGTAGCCCAGTGTTCCCAGCAGCAAGCCCATGATCATCCCGCCTGCCAGGATGGGTCTGACCCAACCGGCGCGTTGACGGGTTCCTATGACGCGGCCGGATCGTGATCGATGCCGCTTGCGCTGCTTGCGTCCGGTCTCGAGTTGTTGCGCCGCCTGCCCGGATTCGATGCTGGCAGTCTGTTGCTCTTGAGCCGCTGCGCGGGGAAGCACATAGCCGAGAACAACAGCCAGAGCAGCATAGGCGAAAAAGTAAGTGCGCGTGGCGGCAATGGCAATCCCAAAGTGGATCTCGGCAAAGTGAGCGACCATGGCTGCCAGGAGCGCTGTCAGCAGGATAGAGTGTGGGTTGGCGGTTCTCTGCTCCGCTGGTTTCGAGAACAGTGCATAGTAGGCCAAGTATGCCAGAATGCCGGCCAGTTCGCCAAACGGAAAGGCGACCCCAACGAACTCGATCCCGAGCCACTGCCAGAAGAAAATCGCACTGATGGCGCCGGTTCCCAGCATCAAGGCAAAGAACCAGACCTGGTCCATTCTGTTCCGGATGACCCCCAGCCACCGGAAGACAAGAAAGAATAGACTCCCGTACACGACTTGCCAGGCCAGGAATCCGAGCGCTCCGGTGATGACAAAGGCATCCAACGTCTCGTTGTGAGACCGATCGGGCGAGGCGTTTCGCTTTTCGACGTGGGCCAGCTCAGGCGGGTAGAAGCGATTGTAGGCCACGTACATCGATTCTGGTCCATACCCGACCAGCGGTCGAATGGAGTTGAACGCATCGCTCTGGCCACCGGGAAAATCGAGTGGCTCATGAGGAGCGATCATCTCGACGGCTCCCTGCCAGATGTAAGTGCGCACTTTGGCTGTGTTGGCTCCAAGGTCCAGCGCGGTGCCTATCCGGCCGATGTAGGGCAGTCTTCGCCAATCACTGATCGGCGAGTCGGGCAGGTTGAACACTACCAGGAATCCGCCCACCAGCGCAGCCTGGAGTATCAGACCCAGCCAGAGCCACCGCCACCCCCGGCGAGTGGCGGCGAGGACAAACACGCCTGCAATACCTCCAACCACAGCGCCGAGGAACCCAAGGGCCCCCGGTAGGCTGCTGCTGTCCACCGATATCCAGCCTTGGTTTGTGGCCACCAACCCGACCAGGTAGAGCAGGCCAAATCCCACCAGGTCGATCAACAGCAGACTGCCCAAGGCCACCAGCAGTTCTTTGGCTTTCAGCCGCGGTCCGCCGCCTGCGCTGTCGCGCAGGCGTACCAACAGGATGAGGGTAAAGATGAACATGCTGGCCAGAAACCCCAGCAGCGGGCCACGACTCTGAGAAAAGAGGATGGCGAGCCCGTGAATGGCCGCCACAAAGATATAGACAGAGGCGCGGATGACGTCGGCCCAGGAGAGTTCCTCGTCGGTCAAGATGGATATAAAGGACTCGACGATCCGGCCGAGCGTGAGAGGCGTGACCATGATGATATAAGCGGATACGAAAATCGCATTCCCCATATTGGATGCGATCCGCCCGGTTACATCTCCACCCCAGGGAAGAGGATCCAGCCCGTATTTCTGCACCAAACCATACAGAGAGATGGGTACGCTCACGATGATTGCGGTCGTCACCAGGCGATTTACCTGAGCCTTGGAGCGCAGGTGCATCAGTATCATGCCAAAGACCACCAGGTAGCTCAGCGTGGTGTAGGTGCCCTGCAGCCGTTGATAGGAGCCCAGCAGGCTGACGCGCGGCGTGATGGAAAAGGCGGTCGTGACCAGGTACACCGCGGCCAGGATCGCCACCGGGAGCGCCATCGGAACGCGCCAGACGGATTCCTGGCTCTTCCGGTTCTTCCATTCCTGTCCGTCGACAATCTTCACCAGCCAGGCGACGATCATGACCAGGGCGATCGACCGCAGGAGCGTGAGTTTGTCTGGCTCGAACACGC
>DAOUVM010000045.1 GCA_030667645.1 Ardenticatenales bacterium
CAGCAGGTTTCCCCGCCCGCTGCGAATGTATTGCAAGGACTGGGGAAAATCATCGGTAGCCACCAGTTCGCAGTATGCTTCGTCCAGAACCACCATCACATGATCCGGCACGCGCTCCAGAAAGGCGTCCACCTCGGCCGCAGAGACGACCGTTCCGGTGGGGTTGTTCGGATTGCAGACAAGGATCAATTTGGTGCGCCCCGTGATCGCCTCTGCCATCGCATCCAGGTCCACACCATACCCCTTGAGCGGGGTCTTGATGAGGTCGGCTCGCATCGCATGGACACGAACGTCATAGACCGGGAATGAAGAACGGCTGACGATCACCTCGCTCTCTTTATCGAGGTACGCCATAAGCCCCTCCGCGCCGTTCGAGACGATGACCTGCTCTGAATCGACCCCCAGGCGTTCCGCCAGCGCGAGGCGGAGATCATGGCACTGCGAGTCGGGGTAGTTGTTGAGCTGCTCTATCACCGGCCCCATGGCCGCCACCGCCTTGGGGGCCGCACCCGTTGGGTTTTCGTTGAAAGCCAACCTGACGACGCCCGCCAGACCATACTCCCGCTGCACCTGTTCGATGGGCATGCCGGGCACGTAGCGTGGAATGCGCTCCAGACCCCGTTGTGGTTTGACCTGGTTGGCCATCCGTTTATCTACTCCTTCCTCGCGCTTGAAACAACTTTCGATTTCGTGACCGCTCCACCCGTGAATCACCAGTGAAAACGGAAAGTTGTTCCTCAACAGGCGCCTAGAGCGATCACACGCACATCCGCGACCACAATCACGTGTCCATGGGGCGGGATCGGGTCGGTCAGGCAGACCGCGGGACGGACCTTGGCGCTGGATAGATCATCGAGTTGAAGCTGGCTATGCTCATCAACCATTCCCGTCGCTTCTATGGCTGTCAGCGTGGTTTCCACCACTCTTCACCCTTCCCGGCCAATTGAAGATGCGCATTGCAGTATCCGAGTATAACTGACACCCATTTCTCCCGCAATCCCAGTTGACTGATGTTCAGACTAGCCACCCGACAGTTTTTGATTAGGACACGGATTGGCACAGATTTCCACAGATTTTATTAGTTTTCACCAAATTGCCCGTGTTTTCCCGTGTTCATGCGCGTTCAGAATAGGTTTTTGCCCAAAGTGTCAGGTGGCTAGAGAGAGTATTAGAAGAACAAGCGAGGCGCCGTCCCGTCTGCAGTTCCGCTGCTTGGCACGAAAAGTGGGGTTGGAGTGCAAAGCGCCCCAAACTCACTCCGGCCTACCTCCCGCCGCCGCAGCCTCTCTTTCGACACCCTCCTTCCCGTTCGCAAACCTCCACACACTATACATACTCTCTTCACAAGAACCTCACAACCGCATGATATGATGACGCCAGAAAACGAGATGAAGCACATCATCCGAGACCAACAGAGACAGGAATACATCCAACCAGGAGACAATGATGAAAACCAACGTGAACCGATTCAGCCCGATTCTGATCGCGCTCGCGATCGCACTATCGATGCTGCTGGCAGCCTGCAGTGAGGCCAATCCAGCGTCGCAAGAGGTCGTGGCCGCGCCAGTCGCCGCCATCAGCGACACCTCCATCGCGGTGGAACCAGAGCCGAAACCGATTGAGGCAGCGTATCCCGACCCAGAGGCAGCATCCGCCGCCCCTGAAGCACCTCCCATCATCCAGGAAGATGCCCCGGCCGTGGCCGCCAGTGAAGCCGTCAAAGTGGCCGAGACTGAAACCGCCGCACCGCCGGCCGCCATCATCCAGTCCCAGGATGGGGCCCTGACTGACGCGGAAGCCGCCGGACTGCTCTTTATGCAAGAAGAGGAAAAGCTGGCCCGGGACGTCTATCTCACTCTCTTTGAGTTGTGGGATTTCCAGGCCTTTGCCAACATTGCTCGCAGCGAGCAGACGCACACCGACGCCGTGCAGAGGCTCGTGGAGCGCTACGATCTCCCAGATCCGGCCGATGGGCAGGATGTGGGCGAGTTCACCAACCCCGACCTCCAGGCGCTCTATGACCAACTGATAGCGCAAGGGAGCCAATCCCTGCCGGCCGCGCTGGAAGTGGCGGTCGCCATCGAAGAGATTGACATCCTGGACCTGCAAGAGTACATTGGCGAGACAGACAAAGAGGACATCCTCCAGGTGTACAACAGCCTGCTGTCCGGCTCTGAGAACCACTTGAGAGCCTTTGTCTCGGCTCTCGAAAGGCAGGCCGGAGCTTATCAGCCGCAGTACCTGGACCAGGAGGCATACGACGCCATCATGAGCGCGTCATCAAGCAAAGGCCGGGGGAACGGCTGAACCCACGATCTCCCACGCCGAGACAGGGCAGGCTACAGAGCCGGCCCTGTCCCGGCAGTGCCCGCATTGCAGCACGCAGCAGTTGTCGAGAGACCCCTTTCCGTCCTCAATGGCCATCGGCTAGCTGTGGGCGGGCCTGCCATCCTCTGCGCCGGGCCTGGGCAATCGGGACTTGCCCAAACCCCGATTGAGCATTACAATCCCCCCTGGCCATCACGAATCCGGCGAGCGCCTCTCGCCCCCTCTTCCGATAAGGAGAGCAAATGACCATTCAAGATATCCAAACCTGGCTAGACGTAGGCCCGACGGTGGCCCCGTGGCTCGCGGCCGGCGCTGTACTGGCTTCCAGTCTGATCGTGTTCGTGATCACCCGAGTGTTCATTGCCCGCGGCCTGGTGTACCTGGCCGAGCGCACTGAAAGCGAATTCGATGACATTGTGGTGGAACAACTGCGGCCGTTTCGCGTGGCGTGGATTGCGCCCTTGCTGGTGATCTATTTCTCATCCGGGTTGCTGCCAGATGCGGCCGAGTTCATCCGGAAAACCGTGCTGCTGCTGGTGCTCTGGCTGATAGTGATCACCATCAACTCACTGCTCAATGCAGTGAACTCTATCTACGAAGCAAGCCGCTCCTACCGCGGGCAGCCCATTCAGGGTTATCTGGACCTGGGAAAGATCATCGTGGGCGTGGTGGGAATCATCCTATCGATCACAATCGTGACCGGGGAATCACCGGTGGTACTGTTGAGCGGGATGGGGGCTCTGATGGCTCTCCTGCTGGTCCTGTTTCGCGACACGCTGCTGTCGTTCGTGGCCAGCGTGCAGATCCAATCCAACGACCTGGTAAAGGAAGGGGATTGGATAGAGATGCCCTCATACGGAGCAGATGGGACCGTGATCGATATGGCACTGCACACGATTAGGGTCCAGAACTGGGACAATACGTTTACCGTGGTCCCCACCTACAAGCTGCTGGACACGCCATTCAAAAACTGGCGCGGCATGGAGGAGAGCGGCGGCCGACGCATCAAGCGCGCCATCAACATTGACCTGAACAGTATCAGATTCTGCGACCAAGCCATGATCGACCGCTACAAGGAGATCGATTTCGTCAAGGGCTACCTGGAGGCCGAATTGGCCGAGGTGGCGCCCGAGGGCGACGCCGATCAGACAGACCCGTCCGCCGAGCGACAACTCACCAACATGGGCGTGTTTCGGGCCTATGTGACCAATTATCTCAAGAACCGGCCGGACCTTCACGAAGAATCGATGACCTTTCTGGTGCGCCAGCTTGCCCCCGGACCGGCCGGCATGCCGCTTGAGATCTATGTCTTTACCAGAACGGTAGCCTGGATAGAGTACGAAGCCATCCAAGCCGAAATCATTGACCATCTGGTGGCAGCAGCCCCGCAGTTCGACTTGAGGATATTCCAAGAGCCAACCGGGGGAGATTTTCAATCGCTGACGGGGTCTCACACAGTCGCAGGCTAGAGTGTTCCAACTGTAGCAGAGCCGGCACACCGCCGGCGGCCCACGTGTCCGGTCCGCCGGCGCTGAACTGCTCTCCGTACCCGGGTCGCTCCCTCCCGGCCAGGTAGAGCAAGAAACGGAGGCGAGAGGACTCGGTAGACCTCGTCGCCTGGCCGCCAAGCCCCGGCAGGTCGTTCTGATCCCCCTCAACCCCGTCATTTTGGATAGCCAACAACCCGCGCGGTAGGACCTCCCCTGCCAGGTTGTGGGGCCTGGCGGGCCCCTCTTGCCTCCCCCAGACTGATCGCACTCTACCCTGGCGGCCGACTCTGCACGAATTCCGCGCCACTGTGCATTTTTCGGTACGGAACTCCCACACACCGTGCACACTGCATCCATATACCCACCGCCCAGCTCACGCTAGTATAAGGTTAGGTTTAAGTTAGGGTTTCTAACGTGGGAGAGGCCGATGAAGAAGATAGGGATGCTAGCGACCATGGGACTGATCGGATTCATCAGCTTTGCGCTCATGCCCACTTTGACCCAGGCTTCCACGGCGCCGCGAGCGACCACCATCTACCTACCCCTCGTTCTCAACGGCAGCACCGCCAGCGCTCCCGAAATCCAGGTCGAGCCCTCCTGGCTGGACGCGGTCAATGACTATCGAGCCCAGGCTCAACTTCCCCCGGTCACCGAGAACCAGGACTGGAGCGAGGGCGCCTGGCTCCACTCGCGCTATATGGTCAAGAACGACGTCATTGCCCACACCCAGGATCCCACCAACCCCTGGTACTCGGACGAAGGGTTGGCGGCCGCTCGATCGAGTGACCTCGTGGTGAGCTACAATATTGCTTCCGATCACGACTATGCCCTCGGTTCGTGGATGCAGGCCCCGTTTCACGCGGTTGGAATCCTTGATCCGGCGCTGAGTCAGGTGGGCTATGGCAGCTACCACGAGTCCAGCGGCCGGTTGAACATGGGAGCGGCCCTAGACGTGATCCGCGGGCTGGGAGGCATCCCTTCATCGGTCCAGTTCCCCATCCAGTGGCCGGCCGATGGAACCACGGTGCCCCTCTCCTACTATTGGGGGGAGAATCCCGACCCGCTGACCAGTTGCCCTGGCTATACCGCCCCCGCCGGTCTCCCCATCATACTTCAGATCGGCGCCGGAGAACTCACCCCCAGCGTTACCGCCCACTCGCTCAAGCACGGGGACACCGAGCTGGAGCACTGTACCCTCGACGAGACCACCTACGTCAACCCCAATCCCGACCTTCAGAGGTTGGGCCGCAGCACCCTGAACTCCCGCGATGCGGTGGTGATCATCCCGCGCGAACCATTGGCCCCCGGCGGAACGTACACGGTTTCGGTGACCGTCAATGGCCAGACCATCACCTGGTCGTTCACAGTCTCGGCCGCGGCCGCCAGCGCCCAGTCTATCGCCACTGTCTCCCAGGAACTCGACAACAGTCAATCCGCAGCCGAGCAGTTGATCCCCACCTGGACCGACTAGGCGCTCAACTCGCCCCCTCGAACTCGCTCAATTCCCCACTTGCGGGGGGTTGGGCGTTTTCTTACACCCCATCGGGTCCTCGATCGCAAACTCGCACACCTACTCTGCGACCACTATCGAGCCCGCGTCGCTGACATTCCTGGAGCAGGTGGCTGGGGCAGCCCGGGTCAGTTCGGTTCGCCTCAACCGAGGGGCATCGCTGGGCACGGCCGCTGCCTTGAGCCCACTTTTCATTTGGTTGCTCACAATGGGGGTCATTCACGAATGACCCCTACACCATCGTCATTCTATCCTGATTGGTCTGATACCTGGCAGCTTGCTGCGACAGAATCAGACATCCGCTTCACATACTCCGCAGCTTGCTGCGGGGAAGTTGATCTGTGTCAACCTGATTGAATCCGGTGTAAAATTGTGGAAACGGTATCGTCTGCGCGGGCCAAACACAGAGAGGTGAGTAATGACCACTCGACGGATTGTGATCGATGTGCCGGAAAAGGTGCTTCTGGCAGAAAAAACGGACGAGGTCGGCTTTGCCAGTGAGCTATGTACCTTGGCCGCGGTCAAGCTGTACGAGTTGGGGCGCCTCTCCTCCGGCCGAGCCGCCGACCTTGCCGGCATGCCGCGAGTAGAGTTCCTCCTGGAATTGGAACGCTATCAGGTGTTTCCATTTGAGGCCGAGTTGCGCGACCTGGAGCGCACTTTTGCCTGATGCCATCAGCAACACCTCCCCTTTGCTCTACCTCTACCGAATCGGCATCATCGAGTGGATGCCCAGACTGTTCGAGAGCATATGGGCACCCAGCGCAGTGGTAGCCGAATTACGGGAAGGTCAGCAAAGAGGCTATGAGGTTCCCATCGCGGCCGACTAAGCCTGGCTGCGGATTATTGAACCGCGCGCTGTGCCGTCCGAATGGCTGTCACTGATCTGGGCAAAGGAGAGCTTCAGACGATGGCACTGGCATTGGAGAATCCAAACCAGGTTGTTCTGTTAGATGACGCGCTAGCACGGCGGATCGCCCAGTCGGCCGGCTTGTGAGTTTGGGGAACACTCGGTGTTCTGCTTGAGGCAAAGTCGCGCGCACTGACCCCGCGCATTGCGCCACTGGTCGGCCGGCTACAGGATAGCGGGATGTGGATTTCAGACGCCATTCGCGAGCGAGTGCTAGCTCTCGCCGACGAGCCGCTGGAATAATCGACGCTCTTGCTAACGGAATACGCCACAATGTGAGCTCAGAACCTGCGGATACGTGGGCCGGGCGTCCCACATTGTTTCCTTGGCCGCCTCACCAGCGACCTCACGCTATCGCGCCACTGCGCTGGCGGTCCCTTTACCAGCGCCATCCCCCACGCATGTGCGTAATGATCACGGTGATTGCCCGGATGTGGGTGCGATGCGCGCTGTGGCGTCTCCTGCGAGCACCAGCCGCACGGAGCGCTGGTACCCGCACCAGCCGCACGGAGCGCTGGTACCCATACCGGTTCCTGGTATAATCCGCCCGGCTGGAGGCCCTCCGGGACGGCCGGCGCCACCAACACGCTGTCACGGGCGGCCGCCATTCAAGTGCACCGTCTATTTTCGATCATCACGCGAGGCAGAGAATGAACCCCTTGGAATACGCACGCACACACTCGGCCGAGGCTCTGGCCGAACTGGAAGAGTTTATTCGCATCCCCTGCATCAGCACCCAGGCGGAACACAAACCGGACATGGTACATGCGGCCGGCTGGTTGCGCGATCAACTGCTGGCGGCCGGATTCCCCCGCGCGGAGGTGATGCCCACGGCCGGCCACCCGGTCGTCTATGCCGAATGGCGACCCCATCCCGGCCGGCCCACCATCCTGGTCTATGGCCACTATGACGTGCAACCGGCCGATCCATTGGACCTCTGGCGCACGCCCCCCTTTAGCCCCACTCGGATTGGGGACGACCTCTTTGCCCGCGGCGCTTCGGACGACAAGGGCCAACTCTACACCCACGTCAAGGCGATCCAGGCTTTCAAAGAGACGATCGGCGCCCCACCGATCAATATCCGATGCCTCTTTGAGGGAGAAGAAGAGAGCGGGAGCCCCAGCCTCGCCCCGTTCATCCAGCAGCACAAGGAGTTGCTGGCGGCCGACGTAGCGGTCGTCTCTGACGGGCAGATCATCGACAAAGAGACCCCTGCCATCGTCTATGGGCTGCGCGGCATCTCTTACCTGGAGGTCAAGGTGACCGGCCCGGCCGGCGATCTCCATTCGGGCGGCTATGGCGGCGCGGTGCACAACCCCATCCACGCGCTCAGCGCGATGATCGCCGGGCTGCACGACGCCAACGGCCGGATCACCATCCCCGGCTTTTATGATCGGGTGCGCGATCTCCTTCCGGACGAGCGGGCCGGTCTAGCCAGCATCCCCTTTGATCACGACGGCTGGCTGAAAGAAGCGGGCGTGAGCCACGCGTGGGGCGAGCCCGACTATACCATCATCGAACGCTCCAGCGCCCGGCCGACGCTCGACGTCAACGGCATCTGGGGCGGATACATCGAACCCGGGGCCAAGACGGTGCTGCCCAGCAAGGCGCATGCCAAGATATCCATGCGGCTGGTACCGGATCAAGAGCCGCAAGAGGTATTCCGCTTGATCGAGGAGCATCTGAAAGCGGTCGCGCCCAAGTCGGTGAGCGTAGAGGTGCAGTATCTGCATGGGGGCGATCCGGCGATCGTCAGGCGGGACAGCCCGGCGATGAACGCCGCGGTCGGCGCTTATGCGGCCGCTTTTGGATCCGAACCCCACTTTGTACGAACCGGCGGCTCTATCCCGGTGATCGCCGAGTTCCAGAAAGTGCTGGGGATCGAGACCATCCTGATGGGCTTTGGCTTGCCGGATGACAACCTGCACGCCCCCAACGAAAAGTTCCACCTGCCCAACTATTACCGGGGGATCGAGACGGTCATCCGATTTCAGGAGCTTTTGGCCGGCTGACCCGATTCCGAACCATCTGATACCCGGAGCGCGGGAGGCGTAACGATGCTGGATGTGACCTTGACCGAACAACAAAAGGATCTGCGGCGCCAGGTGCGCGAGTTTGTGCGCTGGGTGCCGCGCGACCTGCTGCTGGAAATGGACGCCGATCAGGTGCGCTATCCACGCGAGTACGTGCGGGAGGCCGCCCGCCGCAAGCTGTTGGGGCTGCGCTTTCCGCCGGAATACGGCGGCCGGGGACTGCAATGGCGCGACGAGATCGTGGCTCTGGAGGAGGTCGGGGTGTTGGGGGCCTCTTTGGGCTGCCTCTATTCGCTGGTCAGCATCGTGGGCGACGCTCTCCACCATTTTGGCACCGCTGAACAGAAACAGAAATACCTGGCTCCACTGATCAGCGGTGAGCTTTGTTGCGCCGAGGCGCTCACCGAACCGAGAGGAGGCTCTGATTTCTTTGGAGCAACCGCCACTGCCACCCGAGAGGGGGACACGTACGTCCTGAGGGGCCAGAAACGGTTCATCGTGGGCGCCGAGGGCGCGGACATCTTTATGGTCTATGCCCGCACGAGCGAGGACGGACTGAGCGCTTTCATCGTTGAGCGGGAGATGGGCATTGAGGTCGAGTACCTGTATGGGTTGATGGGAACGCGCGGCGGCGGCGCCGGCCGGATCGTTTTTCATGACACCCGGGTTCCGGCCGAGAACTTGCTGCTGGGTGAGAACCGGGGCGAGCAGATCTTTAACCAGATGATGATACCCGAGCGGATGACCTCGGCCGCGTGCGCCGTCGGACTAGGCCGGGCCGCCCTCGAGGTGGCCCTGCGCTACAGCAACAAGCGCAAGGCGTTTGGGCGCCGAATCCGCCAGTTCCAGGGGGTCAGTTTCAAGATCGCCGATAGCATTACCACGCTCGACGCAGCCCGGGGGCTGATCCTGGGCGCCGCCGCGGCCGCGGACACGGCCGCGGACCGCCTGGGAAGTACGGGTCACACGAGGCGGCTGGTCTCCGAGGCCAAGAAATTCGCCACCGACACGGCCTGGGAGGTGGTGAATCATGCCATGCAAATCATGGGTGGGATCGGGTACACCAACATCTATCCCATCGAGCGGATGCTGCGGGATGCCCGCCTCATGATGATCTGGACCGGCACCAACGAGATCATGAACCTCATCATCCAGCACGAGTATTACCTGGAGGTGCTGGCAGAGACGGGAGAGGGACGAGCCTTGGATCTGGATGCCCAGGAAGCCGGCGCCACTGACGAAAAGATCTACGAATGACAGCCGGTCTCGCCGAACTGCTGCACGTTGACCCCCCTCTGCTCCGGCTGGAAATCGGCGGCGACGGCCGATTCCACGCGGGCCGGGAAGGAGTGGATGCGATCCTCACCCCGGCCGATCGCCGGGTTGAGTTTATCTGCTACCGGGACAAGACGCTCTGCTATGTCAAGTCGGCCCTGGGCTATCCCGCCCTGTACCCCTGGGCGCCGGTTTGCATCGACCGGCCGATCAAGGCGGTGCTGATGGACCTGGACGGTACGAGTGTGCGGAGCGAGCGGTTCTGGATGTGGGTCATCGAGCAGACGACCGGCCGCCTGCTGGGCAATCCGCGCTTTCGTCTGGAGGAAGAAGACCGGCCGCACGTTTCCGGGCACAGCGTCTCGGAACACTTGCAGTATTCCATCGGCAAGTACGCGCCCGATAGCAGTCTGGATATCGAGCAAGCCCGGGCGCTGTATTTTGAGATCACCCACCGGGAGATGGAGGCGATTGCCGCCGGCGGCGGCCGGCCGGACGCCTTTCAGCCCGCGCCCGGGCTGAAGGAATTCCTCACCGGCCTCAAGGACCAAGGCATCAAGATCGGCCTGGTGACCTCGGGGCTATACGAAAAAGCATGGCCCGAGATCCTCTCCGCTTTTCGGACCATGGAGATGGGGGACCCGCGCGAGTTTTACGATGCCATCATCACAGCCGGCTTTCCCATGCGACCCGGTGAGCCCGGCACCCTGGGGGAACTCTCGCCCAAGCCGCACCCGTGGCTCTATGCCGAAACCGCCCGCGTAGGTTTGGGGATCGATTACTCGGATCGCCACTCGGTGGTCGGGATCGAGGATAGCTCGGCCGGCATCATCTCGATCCGGCTGGCAGGGTTTGCCGCCATTGGCTTGCAGGGAGGCAATATCGAGCCAAGCGGGACTCGCGGGTTGTGCAGCCACTATTGCGCAACCCTGTCCGACGCGGCGGACCTGCTCGGCTCGAGCGCTCCCAACGGACGCAGTCGATAACAACTTCTTTTGTGACCGCTCTACCCGTGAAACAGCAATGAAAACGGAAAGCTGTTCCTGTCATTCACCGGGCTATAATGGGCCACCTGTGTTCACCCATAGGGGGCCACGCATGTTCACCCAAACCGGGCCACCTGTGTTCACCCAAGCTGGCCCAGTCGTGTTCACCCTGAACGGGCCAGGATGGCGCTGGTGAA
>DAOUVM010000071.1 GCA_030667645.1 Ardenticatenales bacterium
CGGGACAGTACGGCCACCCGCTGGGAGTTGCACAAGCCGCGCGCCAGATTGTGGGTAGTCATGACGATTGTCCGGCCGCCCGAAGCGATAGATCGCAAGACATCGTCGAGCATGGCGACGGCATCCTGGTCCAGTCCGGTGTAGGGCTCATCCAGCAAGAGCACATCCGGCCGGTGGAGAGTGGCGCGGGCAATCGTTAGCCGCTGCTGCATGCCGCGCGAAAAGCTTCCCACCAGATCGCCCCGCCGTTTGGCCAAGCCGACCATATCCAGTGCTTCTCCAATCCGCGCCCAAGTGTCCTGCAGGGCGTACATGCGGGCAAAGAAACGCAAGTTCTCCTCGGCCGTGAGGTCAGCGTAGAGCAACGGCAGGTGGGAGACAAACCCCAAATGAGAGCGCACCCGGTCGGCAAATTGGGGCAATAGCCACCCTCCCACTCGAATCTCGCCGGTCGTCGGCCGGGCAAGCGTGGCCAAGAGTCTCAGAAGCGTGGTCTTGCCCGCTCCATTCGGTCCAACAAGCACGAGATGTTCGCCCGGCTGTACGTGGAGATCCACTCCTCGCAGGACCGGATGAGCACCAAAGTTCTTGACAAGACGATGAACTCGAATCATCTTTAGCGTGAGACCGTGGTTTGGCGCACCAGCAGACCGATCCTACTAGAGCCCCTGGTACCAATTGCGCAGTTCGCTCTTGAGCAACTCTCGTTCCAGGTCGTACCGTGCGGCGGGAATCTTGCCGGCGGCGTGCTCTGCGTCCAGATCTACTATGGCCTGAAGCAGATCATCCCGCTCGGTACGAACCCGACCGGCATCGTCTCGCCACCGTCTCCAAGAAAAACCGGCCGCAGCGAGCGCCCCCGCCATCGCCAATACGCCAACCGTCCAGGTGACCGCATTGTCCCCAGCGCCGGCAAAGAGAGGGGATGCGGCCGCTTGCTCAAGGCGCGGAGCGGTCTCGCCGCTCAGATCCGGTGCACCCGAGATACGGAAAGAGAGGATTTCGCCGGCCGCCAATCCTGCAGCATGATACTGATCAAACGGCATGCCGGCCGTAGCTCCCCCATCTGCGCCGGCATCCCGCTGGAACACGGGACTGTCCACGGCCAGGTCGCCGCTGGCCAGAAACAAGGTAGCAGATTCCACCCGGTAGGGCAGAGGATGAGAGATCGCCACATCGCCATCGTACGGGAGCACGTACGTCACCATCAGTTGCCTCTCCGCTCCCGGTCGGACTGGAAAGGTGTCCAGGTAACCCGTCGCGGTACGGATCACGCCCTGCAGGGCAGGGACCATACCATCATTCATTCCTCGCTGCATCTCCGAACTGACAGTTTCAGGAGGAATGGGCAGCTCCACCACGCCATCGTTCGGATCACCGGTGGCGCCTGAAAACACCCGGTCGCTCAGATTGCCAATGATGTACAGCTCGGCGACCACAATGTTCTGATCCTCAAACTCTACCACCACGTGCAACCGGCTGACACTAAGAGTCGCGGGATCGTTGGTCGCCTGGTAGACATCCACTTTGAGGTGAACGGAATCTCCCAGGTTGTAAAGGGTGGTAAACTGGCTGCCATAGGTCACATGCTGAAAGTCCAGGGTGGCCACGTACACATGTCCCTCAACCAACTCGACATCGCGAAAAACAAAGCCCCCGTCGCTCTCCACGGTCGTGGTATAGTGAGCCACAGGTTCCATCTCGATCAAAGCATACAGCGTGATCGGGATGCCGGCCACCGGCTCTGCACCGGCCGTGAGGTTCGCCACTTGTCCCGTTATCACCCCCAGGGTCGGATCTGGCGTGGGCTGCTGGTCCTGGGCAGCAACCGGGGTTATCAGCGACAATGCCCAGAGCAAGAGTGCGAACGGCATCCCTATTCGCCATCGGACGGATGGCCGGATTCTCTCAGAGAGCGGTTTCATGGCCCTCTCCCTCAATCCGGGTTCCACACCCGGCGCAGAAAAGATCGCCGTCCCTGGCCAAGGCGCGGCAGCCGGGGCAATGCCGCTCGCTTGTATCGGCTGCGACCGGGGGTGGTCGGTGCGACACGGGCCGGCCTCCGTCCCGTAGTGTGGTCACTTCCGCCTCAATCGCTGCATCTATATCATCGGGTGCGGGTAGGCCGTCCAGCGCCCGCAGTACGGCCACCCCTTCGGTCACGTACCGCTGGCGCAGCACACGGTGATCGGCGAGTTCAAGCTTGCCAAGCTGGACATCGGTGTCAATCTCGCGAATGGCCGCATAGAGTGCCGCCTTTTGCGCCAAGAGCTGCTGATGCCGGCCGGCTTGCGGGCTGGAACGCGGCGCTGTGGACCGCTTGATGAAAGGCCGAGCAATGTAGACTGTAGTTATCAGTGCCAATCCAATGCCAAAAAGATAGGAAGTAATCGTCATAACTTGTCTCGATTCAATACCAGAGAGATGTCTTGCGACAGGCGACGGCTCAGGGCCTCGTCAACAGATCATCCAGTTTGCTCGTCAGTTCGGATTCAGATATCGGGCCCAGCTTGAAAGAGTCCACCTTGCCCGATCTGTCCACGAAAAAGGTCTCAGGCACGCCGGTCAAGCCATAGTCATTTCCGATGCGACCGCCGAGGTCGGGCCCGTTGGGATAGGTAATGTCGTAGCGGACCAGGTACTTGCGCGCCTCGGGTTCTACATCCACCCAGTCAACGCCAAGAAAAACGACACCTCGATCCTGGTAGGCTCGCCAGGTAGCCTCGAGGATATCCGCCTCTCGCTTGCACTCGATGCACCACTCGGCCCAAAAGTTAATCACCACCACCTGCCCCTTCAGGTCGGACAGAGTGACCTGATCCCGCCCCAGGTATTCATAGCCCTCAAACATGTGAAGCGTAAAGTCGGGGGCAGAGCCGGCGGGCCGGCCGGCTGCTTGCCGGATCAGTCCCCAGCCCAAAATGGCGAGTAGCAGAACCACACCCCCCAACAAGGGCAGATTGCCCCATCGCAAACGGCTGGTGCCGCCGGTGACTGCTTTCTGCCCCTCGTTCTCTATTCCCACTCGGTCAGCTCCCTCTCCAGCCGCTCGGTGTGCGGCTGATTCCCGTCGATCTGCTCCTCGGTGACGACCTGCGCGGCGATCGGGACTGGCTTGGTCCAACTGCGCAGCCAGAAGACCAAGGCGGCAGCCCCCAGCACCAAGAATAGGACAGGCAGAGCCCAGGCCGCCCACTGGCGGGGCGGCGGTTGCGCCAGTACGCTATCACCGTACATCTCGGCGAAATAGTCCAGGATCTCTTGTTCCGATTGCCCTTCCACCAATCGAGTCTGTATTACGTCACGCCACTGTTGGCATGCTTCGGTAGGACAGACGTCGAGAGGGGTATTCTCACAGACGGGGCAAAAGAGCTTGCGGGACACAGCATTCACTTCATCCTGCGTGGGGCCATCGTCCGCCCACGCAGCGGTAGGCAACAAAATCACGATCGAGAGAACGAGGATCGCTCCCATCCATTTGAACCCGGCACGACGCCGGTCGCGCCTCGAATCACGATTCGCTCTTTTCAGCACAGCTCACCTCTCCCACCGCCGCTGCCATACTCGGCGGCTGGATCAAACGATGCTCGTCTTTTCCGTAAGGATCATCCCCGGCCGGTAGGCGGCAGAGACGGGCAACCGGGCGCGCCGGCTCGGCCACGCGGCAACCAGAGTACCGACAATGAGCATCAACGTGCCGGCCCAAAGCCAATTGATCAGCGGGTTCAGATAGACCTTGAAGGTGGCCTGGTCCGGACCGATCTGCTCCCAGCCAACCAGAATCACGTAAAAGTCCTCGCCAACGGTGCTGCGAACTGCCGGGATCGTAACCGGCTGCTGATGGCCAATGTAGAATTCGCGACGCGGCTTGAGGGTGGCGATCTGCTCCTTGTCTCGATAGACCGCCACCGTGGCTTCAGAGACGAACATCTCCTCGCCCTCTTGCCATTCGTCCAATCCTTCGTAGAGAATGGTGAATCCGCCCAGGGTCATCGTTTCACCGCGCCGAAGAGCGCCTTGCGTCTCCTGTTGGTAAAAGTAACTGCCGGTAATCCCTATCGTCATCAACACAATGGACAGATGGACCAGGTAGCCGCCATAGCGTCGCCGATTACGCACCACTATTCGGTTGAGGGCGACCAGAAAGCTCTCCCCTCTGGTACGGCGCCGAGCGCGCGCTGCTTGCCAGAATTCCAGAATGGTAGCCAACCCCACAAAGGCGCTGATGCCGAAACCAATCAGCGCCCCAAGGCTGCGCACATCCTGCAGGATCAGGAACACGACCAGCAAGATCGAGACTAGTGTGGGAAGGAATAGCGCTCGACCGAGCCGCCGGGCGGAGGCTCGGCGCCAACTGAGCAGCGGCGCAATCCCCATCAATAGCACCACAGCAGCCATCTGCGGTCCCGTCACCTGATTGTACCATCCGACGCGCAGGGTGATCTTTTCCCCGGCGAACAGTTCGGTAATAAGAGGAAAGAGCGTCCCGTATAGCACAGTCAGGGCAAGGGCGATAAAGAGAAAGTTGTTGACCAGGAAGGCGCTCTCACGGGAGAAGATTGAATCGAGTCGATGCTCAGCCCGAAGCGCAGCTCGCCGCCGCAACAACCAATAGACGGAAAAGCCGCTCACGAGAGCGATATAACCAAAGAAGAGCGGTCCGATGGCCGAGCGGGCAAAAGCATGCACCGATGAGATGATCCCAGAACGAGTGAGAAAGGTCCCCAACACCACCAGCCCATAGGTCAGTGAGATGAGCGCCATGTTCCAGAACTTGAGCATTCCACGCTTTTCCTGGATCATCACCGAGTGCAGATACGCCGTACCGGCAAGCCACGGGATCAGCGCTGCATTTTCCACCGGGTCCCATGCCCAGTAGCCTCCCCACCCCAAGACATCATAAGCCCACCGGCCGCCCAGCACGAGCCCCAGGGTAAGGAACAGCCAAGCGGCCAAAGTCCAGCGACGGGAAGCATGAATCCACTCGTCAGAAAGCCGTCCGCTGATTAGCGCCGCCATCGCAAACGCATACGGAATGGTAAAGCCCACAAACCCCAGGTAGAGCATGGGAGGGTGAATGACCATTCCAGCGTGGCGAAGGAGAGGATTCATGCCGCTGCCGTTCTGGGGGACAAAGTCAAGCTTGCCAAACGGGGTCTCGATGAATACCACCAAGAGCATGAAGAATATCTCGGTCGCAGCGCTGACGGCAATTACGTACGGCAGCAACGCCTTGTCCGAGCCCCATTTGCGAAACATGACCAGCGCAGAGAACGCCGCCGCCACCCAGCTCCAAAAGAGCAGCGAGCCAGCCTGGCCTCCCCAGAGGGCCGCCACCTTGAGAAACACGGGCATCTCCCGGCTGGCCACACTGGCCACGTACTCGACCTGAAAGTCGCCGGCAATCAGCATCCAGATCATGGCGCCGCAGGAGATCGTTAACAGCGGCCAGACCGCCACGAGAGCATTTCGAGCACTGGCAATCCATGCCTCTCCACGAACGCCCTGTCGCGCGCCGACCAGGGAGGCAACGGCCGCATAGACGGCGGTCGCCAGACCCAACACCAAGGATATCAAGCCGATGTCTGCCAGCACTCGAGTCGCGCTCCTATTCCTCTATCTCTACGTCGTACTTGCTGGCGCACTTCATCATGAGCGTTTCGGCTAGGAATGTGCCGTCCGTCTGTAGCCGGCCCTCAGCGATCGCCTGGGCCTCATCATCCATCTGGTCCGGCAGCGGCTCGCCGTCTATCACTATCCGCAACGGTTCCTGGTCCGAACCGGCTTGATCCACGATATCGAACTCGAGGTGCAGGATCCTCGCGTCGTACGAGATGGAGTCAGCCACCACAAAGCCCGTAATCCTCACATCCTTGCCGACCATCTCTGCCTGCCTGTCGTGCAGCTCGCCAACCGTCAGAAAGTACTGAGCGTTGCCCTGACTGGTGGAATATAACACCACGGCAAGGGCCACGAGGATGACCACACCGCCCATCACAAACTTGATCCAGGCTCTGCTGTCACCGCTCGTCTCGCCAACCGCACTCGTTGTCCAATCGGACGTCCGTGTCATACTCGTCTCCAGATTGAGCCACCAACGACCCCAGATTCTACCACCAAACAGGCGGTACCGAAAGGGCTTGCTCTCTGATCTCTCTCCAGGCAAGAAACCGAACAATCGTCGCTTTCCGCCCGCTGGCAGCCAATAATGCTCATTCACATCAACCTAATCGAGGATATTATACCCCAGCGCAGGCGGTTGACAAGGCGCCATGCTAGGAGTGCAATAACCAACGAGGCACCGTCCCGCTCCCGCACCAGGGAGAGCTGATTGATGTGGTGTTGGAGTGCAGTGCGCCCCAACACTGTCTCTCCCGTCTCCTCAGCCTCCTATTCAATACCTTCCATGCTGAGCTTTGGACATGGATGCGGCAATACAGCGGTTGTCGGGACAGACGGAACACCTGCGGGGATGCAAAGGGAATGGCGCGTTGCCTTTCGTTTTCGACACCCTCACCACGGAGGAGCTTTTCGAGGCAGGCTGTTGATTACTCTTCTTCGTCCCACTCGGACATCAGAATGCTCTCGGCCCGCCCAACGTACTCTTTGGGCACCCAGATGTAGCAGGTGCCGAGGATGCCCACATTGGTCGGAAAAAGAGAAATGCCGGCAGCCTCCTGAGTGAGCGAGACGGGAAGGCCAGCGCTTTGAAGGCGGCCGGAGATGATGTGAGCATGGGCTCGCCCCGCCACAACAGCCACCTGGACCCACTCGACGGGCTCGTCACCGCCGCAGGGCACCTCACCCGTCAGAAGCTCCTCGTCGCCGTCCGTTGAGCGCGACCATTCAATCGGCAAGTCTGCTGCCACCGAGCACATGTCTCTTTCTCCTTCCCAACTCGAATCGCTCTCGCCGAATCCGCGCTGCAAGAGGCAGAACAGGTGATGCTGCGCCCCAACATCTGAGCTCACGCGGCGCTGGGTCTGGGCCAAGAGCGCGTCTCTCCACACTCTCATGGTACCATCTTGCTGCTGAAAATCAACTCTGCTACAATGCGAGTATAGTACAACATTCAGAGAGCCAGTCGCACTCGCGGAACCCGTGCTGCAAGGGTCAAAGAGGAAGAGAGAGTCCGCCGCGGACGGAGAAGAAATCGGTCCAAGTACCCGGTACAGACCTGAGGAGACGAAATGGAACTGGCCAACACGGATTGGAGCATTATAGTGGTGCGAGGAGGCACGATCCTCGCTGTCTGGTTGGCTGCCTGGCTGCTGAATCGTTTTCTGGTCCGCTGGATCAAGACGGCCGACCGCCTTGTTGATACCGTTGAGTTCAGCAAAGCCGATGTGCGGCTCCTGGGACATCTCACCAGTGTTGTGCTGCTCGTTGTCGGGCTGGGTATTACCGTGTCCGTTCTCAAGCTTGCACCACTCTTGTGGGCGAGCGCAATTGTGTGGCGAACCATTGCCCTGGCCGTGGTTTGGACCGCGGCCTGGATCCTGGTGCGCTATTTTAGTCAGTGGATCAAGGCGGCAGAAGAGCAAATAGATGGCATCGAGATCAGCCCACGCGATCTCAAGACACTCGATCGAATGCTGGACTATGTGTTCATCACTGTTGCTGCCATCATCAGCATGGCAATACTGGAAATCACACCGCTGCTGTACAGCGCTCTCACGGCGGCCGGGATCATTGGCGTTGTCATCGCTTTTGCCGTCAAGGATGTGGCGTCCAACTTGATCTCTGGCATACTCATCATGATCGACCGTCCATTTGTCGTTGGCGACACGATCAAGATCAAGGATTATTCGGGGACCGTACAAAGGATCTCGCTGCGCTCCACGGAGTTAGTGACGTTTGACGGCCCGATTGTGACCATTCCCAACAGCGCGGTGGCAACCGAGGCAACCACCAACTATACACTCTCCAATCACCGTCGGGTGCTGTTCACCGTGTCGGTACTCTACACCACTGACCTGAGCTTTGCCATCGACACCATCCAGAGTGTCCTGGAGGCTGAGGAGCGGCTACTTCCGGAAAAGCCACCCTCTATCCTGATAGGTGAAATACGTGACTCTGCAGTGGATATCCAGGTCATTGCCTACACCCGAAAAGAAGATATCGTTGCCGCACAATCCGACTTGAAGAGAGAGATCGTGGCATCTTTTGCCCGCCAGGGGATCGATCTGGCGGTCCCGTTGCACATGAACCTCGGCCCCGTTGTCCCATCTCAGGCGCCAGGTTAAGATGACCGGAGATCAGATAAGTGGAGGTAACACGATGACAGAATTCCCCAGACATGCACCGCGCGGACTCTATTTCGAGGAGTTTCAGATCGGCGCGGTGGTGGTCAGCGCCGGTCGTACCATCACCGAGACAGACATTGTCAATTTCGCGGCCCTGTCCGGCGACTATAACCAAATCCATACGGACGTAGAGTTGGCCAAGGGAACCCCATTTGGCCAGCGCATAGCTCACGGGCTGCTGGTCCTATCTGTTGCCACCGGGCTCGTGGCGCAGCTTGGTTTCATTGAGGGTACAGTCATCGCCTTTCGCGAACTGACCTGGAAGTTCAGCAAACCGGTCTTTATCGGGGATACGATCCACGTGGTTATAGAGACTGTCAATCTGAAACCACTCCCCCGACTGGGGGGCGGGTCGGTTGTCCTGAAAGTAAGAGTCATCACCCAGAATGAAAAAGTCGTGGCACGCGGTGAATGGAATGCGCTGATGGCGAGCAAGCCGGCCGCGTGACGATCCCCAGCCCCCCAACCCTGCACTGCCTATCGCTGCCGACGCCGTTCTCAGTGGGGGACGTCAACGTCTATCTTTTGGAATCTGACGGCTATGGTGGAGGGCC
>DAOUVM010000300.1 GCA_030667645.1 Ardenticatenales bacterium
CTCCATGATCTCGTTATAGTCAAGCCGACCGGTCTCTGGATTCACGCCGTATGAAGCGACCTGATACCGCTTGCCAGAGAGGTTAAACTCGCTGCCGTGGGTCAGGTGCCCGCCCTGAAATAGATCCATCCCCATAAGTGTATCCCCTGGCTCTAGCAGGGTGTCGTACACTGCCAGGTTGGCGGCCGAGCCGGAGAGCGCCTGGACGTTGGCAAAGATGTCCTCGGTCGCGATCTCCTCAGTGGCAAAGGCCTCCGCCGCTCGTCGTTGAGCCAGCGTTTCTACGAAATTTACATAGTCTACCCCCTTGTAGAAACGGCGATCAGCATAGCGGCGGTAATGGACCAGTTGATGAGCCTGGTCCAGCAGTAGCTCTTTATCATCGCGGGTCATCCGCAGCGGCGGGTACCCCTCGGCATAGATGTTCTGAAAGACCGAGCCGAGCGCCTGACGCACTGCTCTGGGTGCATAGCTCTCGGATGGAATCATGATCAGTTTGCGAGCTTGGCGCTCGGACTCTCGCTCGATCAGTTCCGCAATGTCGGGAGCCACCTGGGAGATGTCGTCCCGGGGGATGAAATCGTCGTGAGGCATTGTCACTCCTTGATCCATGATTACCCTTTCATCACCCCTAATGGTCTGAGTCGGGCTACCTTGCGCGCGAGGCCGGCGCTGTGAACAATGTCGACCACCGCATCCACATCCTTGTACGCGACCGGGGCCTCTTCCGCCAGACTCGCCATGCTGCCGGCGCGCACGACAATGCCGTCGGCCTCTAGCTGCGTTCGAAGATCGCTTCCCCAAACCGTTTTTTTTGCTTTGGTGCGACTCATGGTCCGGCCGGCGCCGTGACAGCAACTGCCGAAACTTTGCTGCATAGAACTCTCGGTCCCCACCAGTACCCAGGACGCGGTGCCCATGCTGCCGGGCACCAGGACCGGCTGCCCGATCGAGCGGTATGCGGCCGGCAAGTCGTCATCGGTGCTGAGGACGCTTTCTGGAATACTGGGTCCAAAGGCGCGCGTGGCCCCTTTGCGGTGGACGCAGAGTTTGATCCGCTGCCCTTCCACGGAATGGGTCTCTACCTTGGCGATGTTGTGGGCAATGTCGTACACTTGGTGCAGGTCAAACCGACGGGTGTGGGGGGACAGCGTTTTCTCAAAGCTCTGCCGAACCTGGTGGGTGAGCAGTTGGCGGTTGGCAAAGGCATAGTTGGCAGCCGCGCACATGGCCCCGAAATAATCCGCACCTTCACGCGAGTTCAAGGGCGCGCAGACCAGTTCCCGGTCCGGCAGCCGGATGTCATACTTTATCACCGCTTGCTGGAACCGCCGGACATAATCGGAAGCGACCTGGTGGCCGAGCCCGCGCGACCCGGAGTGAATCTGGACGACGATTAGGCCTGTCGAGAGTCCAAACGCTTCGGCCACTGCCTCATCAAAGATCTCTTCCACCACGTCCACCTCAACGAAATGATTGCCGGCACCCAGCGAGCCCACCTGCGTCAGACCGCGTTTCTTGGCACGCGGGCTGAGTTTGGATGGATCAGCACCCGGCAACCGACCGCCAGATTCGGTGTATTCGAGATCGTCCTGCCGGGCGTACCCTTTTTCAAGCGCCCATTTGGCTCCCTGCGCCAGGAGCCGGTCGAGCTCTCTGTCCGTTACCCGCGTTCTTCCCGCTCTGCCCACCCCGCTGGGGCAGTACTGGTCAATGCTGGTCATCAATGTCGACAGGTGAGGGGCGATCTCTTCTTGCCGCAACTCGGAGCGGAGCAGCCGGACACCACAGTTGATGTCATAGCCGACACCTCCAGGGGAGATGATTCCGTCCGGCAACTTTGTGGCTAGCACCCCGCCAATGCAAAATCCGTACCCCTGGTGAGCATCTGGCATGGCGGCCGCCCACCCAACTGCACCCGGCAGCGTGGTCATGTTGATGAGTTGCTCGGCAGTCTTGTCTCCCAGGATTGAGTTCAGCATCTCGCTGCTGGTAAACAGCCGGGCAGGAACCCGCATGTCCTCGCGAAAACTCGGAGGCACTTCCCACACCCAATCGCTTAGCTGCCTGAAATCGTTTCTGGTTACCATCCTGACCTCCAATACGGCGAGCTACAATGTGGTACTCCTGGACGCCATTCGGCCACTGCGAGCATTAGTCTCGCCAACCTGCGCTGAAGAGCCGGTCAAACGTCAAACACGATGGTTGTTTCATAGGTGCCCTTGCTCTCGCGGATGGCCAGGTTGTGGAAGGTCACTGCTTTGATCAGCTTGTCAACTCTGGTGGCCAAGCCTCCTCTCGCCCGGATCCACAAAGCAGTGTGCGTCAGGGCAAGCACCTCGAAATGAGAGTACATCTCTCCCTCAACCTCCATCAAGAAGGCCAGTTCCTCCAGCCAAGCTACCAAGAGCGTCTCGGGATCAGCCGCTTCCAGTGCAATCTCCCTGGAGATCTCGGGCCGATCCGGTTCGCCGCCGGTGAGCGCGTTCATTCCATGCGCCGCATCGACGAATAGCTCGCTCAGATCGGCGCCCCATACCTTGATCGCGTAATCAGCCGTATGTTCGATCTCTTTGAACATCCGCGTCTCCCAAACGTCAGTATAGCGTAGTGCATTCGGCGCTGCAAGGCGATTGACCCGGCTGGGTTGGTCGGCTATAATTTGGTTCGTGACCAACCAGATTGCTCATTTTGAACAGCTTGTCGAGCGATTGGTCGAGGGTTCTCTGTCCCGCCTGTTTGCCGGGCGGCTGCGCGCTCCGGAGATTGTGGGCCAGTTGGCCCGGGCGCTGGAAGATAACGCTCAGGAGGGCCAGGCGCCAGATCGGTTCCGGATCTACCTCTGCCCCGGCGACCACGAGCCCATGCTGGAGGCCGAACCTGTGCTGGAGCGCCTCTTGGCCGAGCAGGTGCTCCAACTGGCCCAGATGGCGGACCTTGATCTGGCCAGCGACCCGATTGTGGAGCTGATTCCCCGTCCGGGGATTTCCCCCGGGTCTATCGTGGTCAGTGCAACCGTTGGCGACCGGTCCAATCAGCAGACCCGAACTCTGGATCCCGGGACGCTTGACACCAGGCCCGGCATAGAGTCGGACGACGAGAATTACCTCATCATTGGTGGACAGCACCACATTTCGTTGAGCCAGCCGATCTGCACCCTGGGGCGAGGTCTGGACTGCGACATCGTGCTGAGTGATCCGCGGGTTTCCCGCCGCCATGCCCAACTCCGATGGCGGTTTGGGCGCCATGTGCTGTATGATCTGGGCAGTTCGGGCGGAACAACCATCAATGGCCGGGCGATCACCGAGGCTGCTCTCGATCCCGGAGATGTCTTTTCGCTGGGTGGGGCGGATATCATCTATGGGAGAGACCCACAGGACCAGACCCCACGCTCTGAGCGGGACACACCCTCCGGCTGGGCAGGTTCGACGCGTGCGTCTGATGCCCCGTGACGCTTGAAATTGCCCTGCTGGCCCTGCGCTTGCTGGCCGCGGGACTGCTACTTGCATTCGTAGTTGCCCTCTTTCTGGCGATCCGGCGCGATATGGTACTCGCTTCCACCCAGGTCTTGGCTCGCCGGCGCAGACATGGGCAACTGGTTGTCATTGCGGCCCATGAACTCCCCCATGCGGTGGGGAC